>JALXCO010000035.1 GCA_026990885.1 Desulfurococcales archaeon | reverse complement strand
ATTCTTGCCGGCTTAATGATCCAGCTGGCAGGGCTCGCAGCAATATACCTAGGGAGGTCCCTTCCAGCTGTAGCAGCGGGATCGATAATGGTGGGTGGAGGCATGGGGATCTCGAACACCATGAGCATAGCCCTAATATCTGAGAAGGCACCAGCAGCCAGAAGGGGGATAGGGATGGGTGCCGGAGGGACATCAATACAGCTTGGGGTGGCTATAGGCCCCAGCCTGGCGGGCTACCTATATACATACCTAGACATTGACTTAACCCTGCAGATATTCATAGCGGTAATAGCCCTATACCTCATATCGATAGCGATACCGCTACTATATAGAGCCAGGTAGAGGTCCCCCAACCACACATAGAGGCCCTAACTAATTAAAGTTCCGAAAAGTAATGTATCAATGTATCAGAAAGATACCGTGTGGCGCCCATGGCAATAGATCAGCTGGCCATTCCAGCGGCAGTAAAGCTTTTCGGGGTAGGCCTCCTCTACGGGTTCTCGCTAGCTATACCTCCGGGCCCGATGAATGCTCTTATAGCATCTAGATCCCTGATCTCGTTCAGATCCGGATTCCTAGTTGGGGCAGGAGCCATGACTGCCGACTTCATCCTCATGATCCTGACCCTAGCGCTCTATAACGTTGTGAGGGACCTCCCGCTCTACCCCCTCTATATTGCTGGTTCGGCTATGATGATCTATATAGTGTACTGGATAATAAAGTTCGACCCCGAGCAGAGCGGCAGGGGGAGAGAGGTTAGGGAGAGCGGAAACTTCCTCCTTGGCCTGGGGCTGGGGCTAACCAACCCCTTCCAGATAGGCTGGTGGCTGCTTGTGGGTTTATCCTTCATCTCTATATTCGGTGTGGAGGCCGTTCTAGGGCTGTTTACGGCGATATTCATATGGATAAACATATTTCCCCTAAGCATAAGGAGGGGATACAGCCTTAACAGCAGGGCTACTGTGCTGGCGATAAAGATCTTCTCTGTAGCCACGCTCACGGCCTTTATAGCTGTATATATCTATGAATCGGTGAGGGGGCTGATCCAGCTGCTGGGCGGCTAGAGGTACTGATCCCTGAAGCCGGCAGCTAAACCAAGACACCCCCTAAAGTTGTGGAGATACCTGCTTAATTATTTTAATTAAAAAGAGAGAGGCAGAGGGGAAAAACCTTATTTTGTTTATGGGAGCCGAAACCGTTTAGCTCTGGGAGACTATGGGATCTTCTCTAGGGGCGCATCTCCCTAACGCTTCTATGTAGGCATGGCATCATTATCTTGATCAGCTCCATAAGCATTCCAAGGGACCTCCTCAGCTCCTTATCGGTCAGAAGCTTCATTAGGGATAGCTCCGCAGGCTTATCCTTGGAAGCCAGATCCTCGAGGGACCTGCTCAAGCACTCAACACCACCAACCATAGCGGCGCCAAGCACATTGACGTTGGCCCTCTCCAGCGCGTATGGGAGAGCAAGTATCGGTGCGGCACTCTTGAACACTCCTGGATCCGTCATCAGGTCTGGGAGCTTCTCGACCAGAAGCATTAGGGGCTTGAGCTTAACGGTGAGCTCCTCAATCATTTTGCGCAGCTCCCTAACCTCTCGGGCAAGCTCCTCAAGGTTGATTTCCTGAGCCTGGGACACGGATCCCACCCATAGGGGCTTATCCATCTAGCTAGCTTGGAACGTATGATAGCAGCCATGAAAAATACTGCTTCTCGAACATCTCCTTGAAGATCCTGCTGAAGCTGGTTGGCGGAAGAAACAGGCAGTCGGGATACTCAGCCTTGCCCAGAACGAGCTTCGTGAAGTCGCAGGCCGCAGCCATCCCGAAGCCCCCAACATCCATTACGCATGAGCCGAAAACCCTGAAGTCCTGAGAGATGTATGAACCCTTTATGTCCGAAACTATAGATGCTATTGGATACTTCATGTATGAATGCAGTATAACCCCAGCCATGCCGAGCCTCAGGCTTGGGGCGGCGACATCTCCTACCGCGTATACATCGTCGTATTTCGTCCTCATGCTCGGTGGGTAGGGCTTGGCCCAGCCGGTCGATGGATCAGATATATCCGAGTCGGCAACAGGCTTAGGGGGCTTGTGGGGCGGTATAAGGATCAGCAGGTCATACCTTACCCTCTCGCCATCCGATGTGGAGATAACCCTCGAGTCCCTATCGATAGCCTCGATAGATGGGTTCTCCCCGACACCGACCCACTCGATACCCCTCTCACCCATCAAACCCTCCATCATCTTAGATGCCAAAGGACCGAAGTTCTCGAAGGGCCTCTTAAACGGGTGGACCATAGCGATCTCTACATCACCCCTAACCCCGAGACCGCTGTAGTAGAAATCGAGAAGAAGCGCAACCTCCCACGGGGCTGGAGGGCACCTGTAGGGGGTGCTGTACACACCAACAACTATTCTGCCCTTCCTAAAGCCAGCTATAGCCCTCCTGGTCTCGAGAGCCCTATCAACCTCCCATGGGTGTGGGAAGGGTCCTCCGGGAACGAGATCGTCCCTAACCTCCGCACCCAGAG
>JALXCO010000034.1 GCA_026990885.1 Desulfurococcales archaeon | reverse complement strand
ATTAGAGATCTTCCAGAATACAGCATTAAATACAGTTAGCCCAAAGAAAAATTTGAGGCATAGAGCATCAAGATAAATAATCAATAAAACCACTCTATCCAGTACCCAGCATTTTGCACGCTACCCTAAGCACATCCCTATCACTCAGGCTGGATACCCTGGCTCTATGTCTCCTTCTCAATCCTCTTGCCGCTAGATCCTGAAATCTCCAGATGCATTCCCAAGGACTCAGGATTGATAGCGATTCAAGGAGGCTGGCCCACTCATCCAGGCTGTAGCCCTCACCAAAGGCTATCCTCCAGACTAGAGAGGCTATCCTCTCAGCCTCATCCCTCCCAACCATGGTCTCCATATCCCTAAAGACATCCTCCTCAGGGCGGGGATCAACAAAATACATTGCTGCAGCAAGTAGCCTTCTTTCCCTTATATCTAGGTCTGAACATCTTGAATCGATCTGAACCATACTAGATACACCTCCTCCAAACTAGATCAGTAGGGTGAGTAGCTCACGTAGTCTTCGACTACCTGTTCTATCTAGCAGATCGCGAGCATTGCTCTTCACTATCTCACGTAATCCCAGCCTCGCGAGAATCTCAAATAATTTAGCCTCGCTAAAGCTAGCATTCTCAGCTACACGCTCAAGCCTACGGAGATTAAGCTCATCCACACCATTAGGATCCGCTAGCTTACTAGCGATCCAGGACTCTAAAGTCAGCACCTTAATTCTCCGCCCCCTCAGAACGGCGTCCTCAACACTATACAGGCTTAAAGGCCTAGTAGCCAGTAAATTAAACAGCTCTAACCCAACAATAGAGCCTGGCGATGCTGCAACAAAGATCTGGATAACCCAATCCTCCAACCCCCTACCCTGCTGTATCCTAGCACCCACACACCTATAGCCAAGCCTCCCAAGCCCTTCTCTAGCTTTATTAAGAATATCAGCAAGATCACCAACACTTAACGGGTGTGAAAGCACAAGATCAATATCCTTGGTTGAGTCAGGATCCATATGCACAGCATACGCACCCGCACCAGCAACAGCCACATCTACACTAAATCCTCTAACAATTCTCTCTGCCACCTTATAGAAATCCAGAAGTATAGGGATCCAAACCTCAGGACGAGCACGCACATCTCTTCTCCCATTATAGTGATCCTGAAACACTCATCACCTGTCACTACAGTATTTCTCTGCACTTACCATATATTTTATCCGTTGGGAAACGTCTCAACACAGATCAGCTCGAAAAGATCATTAATCACTAAATAGCTTCGGTGAAAAATAAATTGATATAGGTGTGCCGAGGCAAATATATATTCATGCCGATTATATCCAGCTTACATTATTTCTCAAGCTTTATCCTGGGATCTAGATAGTATATGAGTATATCCGCTATAAACAGGCTCACAGCAGTTATGATGGCGATTATATAGAGCACAGCCTGTATAGCGGGGTAGTCATAGTTGATTACCGACTCATATATATACCTCCCGAGACCGTGCCAGGAGAATATGGTCTCAACAATGATCGCTCCACTCAGAATGAATGGTATGTTGAGAGCTATAGTGGTTATGAACGGGGGACTCACATTCTTGAGCACATACGACCTCATAATATACCTCGGCTTCAACCCAACGGCCCGGGCAGTCAATATATAGTCCTGCCCAAGCTCGCCAAGAACCAGCTGCCTAACATAGTAGGCCCACGCACCAAAGGTGGTTATGAGCAGAGAGAGCAGGGGCAGGGTTAGATACCAGAGGTACTCCACATTGAATACGGGGAGCTCAAACCCACCAATAGAGATGCTCTCGAAGAGCTTCGTGCTGCCTCCGAGAGGGAAGAGGGAAACCCCCCAAGCAACCTTGGGTAAGTAAGCCAAACCCATCAAGAGGATGAACGCTAGAACATAGGAGGGGAACGCGTAAGTGAACATGCCGAATAGAGTTATGAATGAATCCCTCCTCCTACCCTTATTCATAGCCGCGTAGAGCCCTGCGTAGAGCCCGAGAACAATAGATATAGCCAGCGCCGCCCCAAGAAGAATAACGGTGTTCCCCAGCCTATCCATGATCTCCTGGGCAACAGGAACCCTGGTCCTGAAGGATATACCGAAATCAAACATAAGGAGCTTGGTGAAGTAGAAGAGGAACTGGTCAGGGAAGAGCGGCTTATCGAGGGCGAACCTCTCGATAAACTCGGTTATATCAGCCTTCCTAGCGGCCTGCTGCTCAGCCTGCCTAATAATAATCAGCGCGGGATCGGTTCCATAGAGAACTATAGGGACAACGCGAAGAATAATGAACTCCAGAACCAAAACTATAATGATGAGAAAAAGCCTATTGAGAGCCTTAACCGCAATATACCGGGCGAAACCCCTGGAAACCAAAAAATATCTACCTCAACCTAACCCCTGATTCTACGAGCAACAAGCAGGAAGTTAACTATAAACAGAACCGCCGCAACACTGGCCAGCGCATAGATCATTGTGTTGTCAATCTCAAACCTATACTCAGGAACCTCCAAAGCCTCAACAC
>JALXCO010000033.1 GCA_026990885.1 Desulfurococcales archaeon | reverse complement strand
TTCTCCTCCTTTGATAGCTGCATAGACCCACTCGACAAGCCGACTATACCATTTAACATGTTGCACGAAAGAAATATATAAGTGAAAACCACACCACAGCCATCAACCAGAGATCCGGCGGGGACCTCCAGAGAGACCTAAACGAGAAAAATAGCGGCCTCTACCTGAAGGCTACTCCACCTCAACAACCTCTATGGTGAACCCCACCGGGACCTCCCCGCTACCTGAAGCCTCCCAGGATATGGTTAGGGATAACCTATACTCCCCAGGCTCTACAGCCATCGGGGCGTCATACCCCGGTATTATGGCCATTATCCTGAAGCACGGCCCAACGCTGTATATGCATGGCATCGCCACCCTATAGCTTCTTCCCTCCCCAGCAAGCTCCACCATGGCGGATATAGCCAGGTTTAGGCCCTCGGGAATATCCTTCTCCCTGGGGTGGATGGATGGTTTAAACACTATCTGGCTCTCCCTATAGACCCTCAACACGGCTATATCCCTAAACACCTTGGAGCCCCTGGCCTCGGAGACCACGCCGAGATCTATCTCTATCTCTCTGGGCTCCATGGAGACACGGTCTGAATCGATCCTGAAAACGCCGGTAACAACGATCGAGCCAACCAGATCGGAGAGACCGTAAGCAAGAACAGAAGCCCCCAGAACCAAACCAAGCACAAGAGGAAGGATCCTGTAGAACCTAATCACTAACCACCCGGATCACTTACTGGAACCCTGTCGGGCATTGAGAAGAACGCTACAGCTAAAAGGATGTTGGCTATAAAGATCAGTATAGAGCCAACAAAGAAAACAACAATCAATACAGCCCCAATAAGATTTATCAGGGCGGCAGTAGCGAACAACCCAACATTCAGGTGGGAGGCCATAGCGTCGAGCCCCCTCTTAAGGAATATAGCCGATAAGACAGCCACTATCCAGAAGGGGATGAGGAAAAAAGCAATGATTAGAGGGCTAAAGAACCACGCCATGGGGAAAGGCACGAGCCCCATGGAGCCCATGGGTATGCCCCACAAGCCCGGGTGGGGGACCCCGCCGGAGGCGAAGCCAATGAACATTAGGAATACAGCGGCTATAGCTATCAGGAAGCCGACGATACCTATTATGACTGCGTAGAGGATGTTGTTGAACATTGAGGCATCACCCACCTCGTCGGAGACGTATTTCACGGCTACAAGTATAAGGATCAGCCCAACAATCCCTAGGGGTCCCCCGATAAAGGGGGCGAAGGATATAGCCAGGAGTATACCCCCTATACCACCCATGATCTTTGCCTGGGCAAGCTTAACCGAAGCCCCCGAACCCTGAGACGCCATAGGGAGCGATTCACCCGAGATAATATAGCGCTACAGAACAAATATATCCGGGGCTAAAGACCATAGCCCGGGAGGTCCCCCCGATCTAGCTGTATTTGAAGTATACATCCACGATCGTTTTATGCCTCATAAGATACTCCCTATCCCCATGCTCTATAACCACCCCATTGCTTATAACGTAGCCGTGGCTAGAGATCTCTAGAGCCCTAAGCATCTGGTCCGCAACAACAATAGTTACACCGCTAGACCTGTTGAGCCTCGACACCGCGTCGTAGATCGAGGCAACTATCCTGGGGGCTAGGCCGAGGGAGGGCTCATCCAGGAGGAGGACCTCGGGGTCAGACATTATCCCCCTACCAACAGCGACCATCTGGGCCTCTCCACCGCTCAGCACCGCTGCCGACTTGCTCCTCTTAACCCTGAGGTTGGGGAATAGGCTGTATACCAGGTCGAGGAGCTCTCTAGATCTCCTCTTATCGACGCCGCGTATATATGATCCTATAAGCAGATTCTTCTCAACAGACAGCTCGGGGAAGACGCGCCTTCTCTCAGGGACATAGACAATGCCCATCCTCAGGGCTTTGGAGGGGTCTAAGCCAGTTATATCTCTCCCCCTGAAAAACACCCTTCCCCTGGAGGGCTTCACATACCCAATAATCGATTTGAGGAGTGTAGACTTGCCCGAGCCGTTCGGCCCTATAATAGCTACAACACCGCCCTCGGGGACCTCGATATCCACCCCCCTCAAGGCGGGGTTGGATGAGTAGTAGACCCAGAGGCTCCTCACGGAGAGCAGCGGCTCCACCCCCTCACCCGAGGTATGTAGATATAACTATCTGGGAGCTCAGAACCTCCTCTGGGGATCCGCTGGCGATCACCTCGCCAAAATTCAGCGCAACCATTCTGTCTGCTGCGTCGGCCAGAGCCTTAACCACGTGCTCGATCCATACTATAGAGATCCCGTGTCTATCCCTATACTCCAGCAGTATATCCCTAGCCCTAGATATCTCATCGTGGGAAAGCCCTGAGAAAAGCTCGTCGACCATAAGTAGCCTGGGCCTTCTAGCTAGGGCCATGGATAGCTCAAGGATCTTTAGGCGATAGTTGTCTAGCTCACCGGCCCTTGAGTGGAGCATTCTGTCCAGGCCTGAAGCCTCAAGAATCCAGGCCACGTGATCCACGCAGGCGTCGAGGTCCCCGGAGCAC
>JALXCO010000032.1 GCA_026990885.1 Desulfurococcales archaeon | reverse complement strand
GCCTAAAGAGTATCTGGATGTTTCAGCCACTATATACATTCCGACAGCAACCTGCGATGTGAATGTTTTAGTTGCGGCAACACCTATCTCAGGACCTGCTCTTGTGTAGATCGAGTAGTCACTCTCTCGATCTAGCGTGCTACTAATTACATTGGTTAAACCTATCGTTTTAGCACCCTTATCTCTCATAGATCTTGTAGCGAGTATTGTGTCTATTGTTTCTCCACTTTGACTTATAGCTATAACCACGTCTCTGTCGCCTATGATATCCAGATATTTTTTATATTCGCTTGAAACTATAGATCTGGCGTTTATCTTGGCATAATTTGAAAAACCATATTCCAAAACCAACGCTGCATGGTACGAGGTCCCTGCACCAACTATATATATGTTGTCGGCTCTAGCAAGTAGGGGAATTATATCGTGTACCTGATCTTTGATACCGTCGAGGGAAGATTTAACAGCAAGCGGCTGTTCATATATTTCTTTCAGCATATAGTGGGGAAATCCCCCTCTACTAATTTCTAAAGGATCTATCTCTATCTTTCTAAGCCTCTCTTTATAATCTATTCTCTCGCCACTAAATTTCTCTATATATATTTCATTGAGCGATATGTATCCCAACTCCTGATCATCTATACCTACATAGTAGTCGCATAGATCTACGATAGCGGGTATATCGCTAGCTATAGCAATGGATTCTTTACCTACACCTATAATCAGAGGAGATATATTTCGAGCAAAATATATTCTATCGGGTTCTCTACAGTTAATAATAAGGAAAGCATAAGTGCCTTTTATCAATTTAGTAGCTTTTCTTAAAGCGCTAAGGGTACTTTCCCCACGATCTATATAGTGCTCCAGTAGATGGGCTACTATTTCGGTATCGGTCTCGCTTCTTATAGTATGGTCTCTATCCCCTTTAATATAGTCCTTTAGCTCCTGATAGTTTTGTATTATGCCATTGTGAACAATAACTATACATTTACTGCAGTCGAAATGAGGATGCGCATTAGTGTCGTTGGGTGCTCCATGGGTGGCCCATCTCGTGTGTCCAAACCCTATATTTCCATCATATATATCGAACCTTAATTTATTGTACAGATCAGCTATTTTTCCCTTCCTTTTCTTCACTATAACACGGCCGTCTCTATCAACAATGGCAAACCCCACACTATCATAACCTCTATACTCTAGTTTCTCGAGTGCTTTTCTGATTATCGTTCCGAGTTTCTCTTTGCTTCCTTGATGTTTACATACACCTATTATACCACACAATATGGCATTCCTCTCTACTTGCTAATTAAATTATTTAATTCATAACTAATACTGTTAATATAGTAGATTATTAATTTTTAGTGTTAAGAAACGGTGGTGAGCTCTCTGATGGCTAACTTTATGAAAGTAAATATAGGTAAAATATATGTAGTTGGTTTAAGAGAGGGTGATGAAGTAATCAGCTCAATTACCAGTTTTGCTAAGGAAAACGGTCTAGATGCAATCACATTTTACGGTATAGGCGGATTCGAAAGGGTTAGGCTAGGTTTTTTCAGAGGTCAGGGCGAATACGATGTAGTTACTATTTACTCGTCTAAGCCTAAAGCTATTGAGGTTGCTCCAATTGTCGGTTCTGTAATAAAGAGATCTACGGATGATTATCATCCACATATACATGTGTCTATATCATATAAAAACTCTGATAAGATCGAAACGGTTTCAGCACACCTGCTAGAAGGGATAGTTTATCCCTTGATGGAGCTATTCGTATTTGAGCTCAATGATGTATATATGGATCAGCTAAAAAAGATCTTTCCCCACAGATTCATATAGCTCAAGTATATTAGTGTAGTGCTGGTAATGAAAGGAAATATGCTAGAAATATTATAGTTATAATGATCGTTGTCAGTGATAGATCGCTAAATCTACCACTCAATATCTTTATAGCTGTATAGGTTAGAAAAGCTAAACCTATACCTGTAGCTATACTGTAGGTTAGCGGTATTCCGATCATTGCAACAAACGCAGGTATTGCTTCTGTAAGATCATCTAGATTCATTCTACGAACTATAGATATAAAAGACAACCCAACAAGAATCAATACAGGTGCTGTTGCATAGCCCGGTATCACTGTGGCTAGCGGCGCTAACGGTAAAAATAGTAGGAAAAGCAAGCCAACAACTAGAGCAGTTATCCCTGTTCTTCCACCCGATTCTATTCCTGAAGCCGACTCTATATATACAACGGTAGTAGTTGTTCCAGCCAACCCACCTATCACAGTTGCCGCAGCATCAGTGTACAAGGCTTTATCTATATTTATTGGTCTTCCATTCTCATCTACCAAATTAGCCTTATGCGCCAATCCCGTTATTGTCCCTATGCCATCAAAGAATTCTACAAGCCATAATGAGAATGCTACAGGGAAAGCTATACTGATCATCGCAACATACCAAGCGGCAATACTATCTATTTGAGGCAATATAGATGTGCTGAATACGGGGTAGCTAAATATCTGCTGCGGCATCCTCGTGATTCCAGTAGCAA
>JALXCO010000031.1 GCA_026990885.1 Desulfurococcales archaeon | reverse complement strand
TTTTTACCATAGAGATCTAGATTCTTAACATATATCACTACTTTATACCATACTTTTCCAGCGCTTAGATTATATACCGTATAGTTATATGAAACCAGCATTGATTTAGCTGGATTATAGGGGTAGTCTATATACTCCTCGCTCTCAAATACAACTGTTCCAACACCCTTCCCTCTAAACTCAACTATCAGGTTGCCACCAGCGGCTTCATAGTTGAAATCTACACCCTCTTCTAAATTGGTATCAACCACTTTCCACCTGGTAAATGTTTTCTCAATATTTCTTGGAAGATCGGGATCCGTTATAGCCGCATACCACTCAGGCACCGCAAGTATATCGGCTACATTCATGCTAGCTATAGGATCATATGGCGTAGTCATGGGGCCTATGGTTCCCAAAACAACATAGAATAATATGATAGCTAAACCAGCCCTGCCTTTTCTGCTTCTCAATATTGCTTCAGCGATCTCTTGTGCTATACTTAGCTTCCTGAATGTACGTCTCCCAAGACTCATCTTCTTTCACCTATCCTGACTCTAGGATCTAATATAGCTATGAGTACGTCAGCTATGAATAATGAGATAACTAGTAGCATTGCAGATATAACGAAGAATGCTGATATAACTGGATAGTCAAAGTTCACGAACGCTTGGAACGAGTAGTATGCTACGCCGGGCCATGAGGATATTATCTCAAGAATTAATGAACCGCCAAATATTCCTGGCAGTGTATAGGCTAATCTAGTTATTATAGGAGGCTTTAGGTTGGGTACAACTTCCTTCTTTATAACTGTTGAATCTGAGAATCCCTTAGCCTTGGCCGTAGTAACATAGTCGTTCTCTATTTCAGCTATCATTGTTTGCCTAAAGAAGTATGTCCATGAGCCGAAGAAGGCTGCTAGAGTTGCTATGTATAATGGGGATAGATACCATAGTACATACCTGATATTTTCTAGACTGAAATCGCTAAGCGATGGTGTTCTTACCGGTAATGGTAGAAGGGTTATTCCGAACTGTGCTTTTGGAAGGTATGCTAGAAAGTAGTATATGAGTAGAATTATTATCCATGATGGCATTATAAATGAGAATATACCCATCATAGTTATCAGTGAATCTATAAATTTACCCCTGTGCTTAACGGCTAGGATTCCCGTATAATACCCTAAGAATATAGGCACTATAATCGCATATACATATAGAGCTAGTGTATAGGGTAGCCTAATCAGTATCTCGTCTGAAACCTTTCGGAGCGAATACATCGAGTAGCCGAAATCGAATATAAACACGTTCTTGAGGAATAGTATCAGCTGGTTAGGTAGTACAGGCTGCTCCAGTCCAAATAGCTTTAGTGTATAGTCTATCCATCCTGAGAATCTCGGATCCTCTTGGGTTCTCTTTATAGCCTGAATTACTGGATCGACAGCCTGCATGGGCTCAAATGGGTTGCCTCCATAGAGTATTATTGGCAGGACTCGCATTAGTATAAAGAATATGATTATAGATATTAGAAACGTAAAGAACAGTGCCAATCCTCTAGCTATAACGTATCTACCTATAGCCATATTAGGCTCACCATATGTAGTACTCTAAATTATTTCAGTATTTAGTGATATAAAAATATTTTTCTTTGGAAATAATAAAGTGATTTATATCAACTTAAAAAAGTATTTAATTAAAATATATTAAAAATATTATAATTGAGTTATTTAAATATATTTAATGGCCTAAATCTACCTTCTAACGAATCTAGCTACAGCAGCGACAACAAGCCCTATTACGGCAATAACCATAGCCATCGTTGTTGATGTAGCATCAAACGCTGTTTCAGGCGCTTTAACTTCCACAGCCTCTATGGATGGTGGCGTCGGCGATACCTCCTCTACCTGTGGTGGTGGCTGTATCTCAACCTGAACACCAGCTACCTCAACAGTTATGGGCTTAGCCTCTACAGGCCCTGGTGTTGGAGCTACAGCTACCTCACCTACACTAAGCGTGAAGCTCTTCTCATTTGTTAACTGCCACAGCATTATCGGCATCGACGCCTTCACAGTAACTGTATATTGTCCTGCCTCCAATGCCGGTATTGACGCCTCGAAGACTCCTCCACCTGTGTGTGTCATTGGTACCTCTACAGTTCTTGGTCCACTAACCACCAATGTTGCTGATGCGTTTGTTGCTGGGTTGCCTAGATAGTCTGTTAGCTGTACTCTTACTGAGAATGGTGTTCCAGCATCAACAGCTGAAGGTGCCTCTAGAACCTCTATTTGGACTGTTCTCTCTGGCACTCTGAATACGTATTCAGGATACCATACAACCTCTGTATAGCCTATCTCTCTTTTAGCTAGGAAGAATGGACCGCTACCTATCATCGCTGTTAATCCTGGCTTTGTTGGATGTGGTATAAATGATGGATCATCTAGCGGGTTCTCTAGCCTCTCGAATATGTGTTTTGGCAACACTCTAAACTCTGTGAAGTCATATAGATCGCTCCATCCGAACGCGCTTAGGTAGATCTCTATTGTTCTCTCATCAACAACCTCCATTCTAA
>JALXCO010000030.1 GCA_026990885.1 Desulfurococcales archaeon | reverse complement strand
GATACGATGAAGACAGCAAAAGAGATATTCTAGAAAGCGTTATAGAAACTATAGAAAGCCATATACTAAGAGATATATCGAGACACATAATTGAAAGCAGAGTTATAACCCCATTAGATATCGAAAAAACTTTCAACGTTATAGGAGGAAACATATTTCATATAAGCATCTCTCCGGATCAAATATTCTTCAACAGGCCACTACCAGATATATCAGACTTTAAGACACCAATCAAGAACCTATATATATGCGGATCCAGCATGCATCCCGGAGGAGGAGTAAGTGGAGTTCCAGGCTATCTGGCGGCACAAAAGATCCTGGGGAAGAATCTCAGACTGGGAAGAAAAGACCTTATAGAAATAGCCCTTAAGATAGCCACAAAAATAAGATGATAACACAACCCTATATATGCATGTACTCGATATATTCAGCCACAGACGGGTACTGCTGCATCTTTCTGGTTTCATCCCTTTTCAGCTCTATATATGTTTCCAGAAGCTCCTTTGGAAATGCAGGTCTCAAATATTCATTATCACTCTCCAAACTATCTAGAGCCTCCTCCAGGTTTCTAGGAAGACTCTTTATTCCGAGCTGCATTTTCTTAACGGGATCCAGCTTATAAACGTTTTCATCTATGGGGTCCCCAGGATCAATCTTCTTCTTAATACCATCAATACCAGCTAAAATAACCGCTGAAAACGCCAGATACGGGTTCGCCAGAGGATCAGGAGGCCTATACTCTATCCTTGTGGACTCCATAGAATCAGAATACGGCAACCTAACTGCGGCACTCCTATTCATCCTACCCCATGTTAGGTAGATAGGCGCCTCATACCCAGGAATCAGCCTTCTATAGCTATTTACAGAGGGTGAAACAATAGCCGATAAACTCGCTCCATGCTCCAGCAACCCCCCTATAAAGTACCTGGCTGTCTGGCTTATACCAGCGTACGTGTCGGTAGAGTCATAGAATAGATTAGCCCCATTAGACCATAAACTAACGTGTATATGCAGACCCGAACCGTTATCCCCCCAGAAAGGCTTCGGCATAAATATAGGTATTAAACCTCTAGACGCTAGAATCTTTCTGATAGAAAGCTTCAGTAGCTGAAGCCTGTCGGCAGCTATAGATGGTGAATCCTGATTCACATTCATCTCATACTGAGAAACAGCAACCTCGTGATGGATTAATCTTACATTTGTTGCTATCAATGACAGCTTCTCCGAAAGATACTTTATCAGCTCCTCTATACCGAGATCTAGTGGCAAATGATAGCTTCGCTTAACAGGAAACCTATAGGTTTGAGAAAGCTCGCTAGACTTGATTTCAAGTTTCTGATAGTAGCCACTAAGATCCCTACCCATATCTATATTGAACTCCTTAACTATATAGAACTCAAGCTCACCAGATATCTGTGCAGATATGCCATCCTTGCTAAGTAGCTGCTCGACATTTTCAGCAACTAATCTAGGATCCTTGATAAACCTCTCGCTACCCTTAAATATAGCCGCTATCCCCACATATCTCTCGTATTCAGCCCATGGAGCATGACTTATGCTTGAATCAACGGTCCTCAATATAAGATCGCTGTCCTCGATAGGGGAAAACCCATAAACAGAGCTCCCATCGGTTTTACCTGAAAATCCCTTCAGCGCGTCTCTCTCTATTCTATACGATACGGATCTAAGAACGCCTATCAGATCTGTATATAACAGATCAAACCATACCTTCCCATCATCCACAATCAATCACCAGCCACACAAAAGCTTTCATTAACCAAGAATTTAAGTAATTAGTATACAAACAAAGGTAAATTTCTCAAAAAATTAGTATGTGTTAACCAAGATCATTCGTAAATTTTATAATCCATTATCATATAACTATAGACAGGATACATAATGACTTCCGGAGACAGTATAGATGTCGAGATCCTTAAAAGCCTCTCAACAAATTCACGTGAGAGCTTAAGGAAGATAGCCAAATCCATAGGGGTCCCCACATCGACTGTACATGAAAGGGTAAAGAGGCTTATAAGGAATAAACTTATAAGAAGGTTTACCATAGAGATAGATCCATCAACAGTAGGCTTGGAGATAACCGCATTAATAATGATCTCTGTAGACGGACAACACATACTAGAGGTCGAAAACGATATATCACGTCACCCCTACGTGATAGCGGCCTACGACATAACCGGGGACTTCGATGTAGCTGTAATAGCTAAATTCAGAAATATGAGA
This sequence comes from Desulfurococcales archaeon, assembly GCA_026990885.1. Lineage (GTDB taxonomy): Archaea > Thermoproteota > Thermoprotei_A > Sulfolobales > AG1 > WANO01. The sequence continues at coordinate 308 of JALXCO010000030.1, read as the reverse complement.
GATCTAAATAACTTTATAAAGAGCCTTCTCAAAAACCCGTATATTAAGAGAACAGTGACCAATGTGGTTCTAAACGTCATTAAAGAGGAGTACTGCCCAAACAATATAATAAACATACTAAACCTACATCAGGCTAGAGGATAAATAGCAATCTATATAGTAGTAGGCTAGCCAATACAGCGACTATACTGGATATAAATAGCGAATATAGATCCCAAGCCACGTATTTTCCGCTATATGTATCTCTAATCTGTATCTTCAGAGGCGATGTAAGTATCGGTCTAGCTATATTTATGTAGTAATATATA
>JALXCO010000029.1 GCA_026990885.1 Desulfurococcales archaeon | reverse complement strand
TCTGCTGAACACGCCGGATTCAAGATCCCTAGCTATATTATGGTCGGCCAAGCCAATAGATATTAGGGTCTGTAGCGCCTTATAGCTGTATCTCTCATCGAGCTCGACAACAAGGTTTCTGAGCGACTTTGGGGAGTCGATACCGGCCATCTTATAGGCTTTGTCAGCTGCTATTTTTACTGAACGATCTATTGAAAGATCCCTGAGAACATAGGTGTATATATCGCTCGCAAAACCTACACCCTTAACCCACACAAGGTCATCTGAATAGCCCCTAGCCACAGTATCGGATGCTAAAACAGCAACGACAGCGGCATCCGAGAAGGGGGCTATATCGTGCTCCGATAAAGGATCAGATACCACATCTGACCTCATATATGTGTCGAGGTCTATTTCAGAGGCGTGGGAGGCTCTTAAAGATCTAAGGCCGTTTCGTCTAGACATAACTACATAGAGCCCTAAGTCCTCTTTAGAGATATTGAAGCTATCCATAAAGGCTCTAGCCTCGATAGCCTGTAGAGCGTGGATGCTAGCTAGATCTAGGGGCCTCACATATATAGGATCAAATGAAAACCTAACTATATCACTAAGTGTAGAGATCTCACTAGGTTTACCGTGGGCCTCAACAGCGACAACATCAAACGCTCCAGATTTAATCATGGCTACAGCACTAGCTATGCATTGAAGCCCGTCGCCAGCAACTGTATATACGGGCTTTAAAACACCACCGATCTGTTCAGGAGCGAATTCATCCGATATAGATACACCTTCCCAGAAGTCCTCCTGGCACGAGATGAATGCATCGATATCTCTTCTAGGATCAATATCGCCAGCATCAATATAGGCTCTTTTAGCGGCTTCATAAACCATCTCACGGAAGCTTAAGTGTGGGGTGGAAGGCGAAAAGCCAGAGTAGCCCATTCCGATTACGGCTACTTCAACCAACTAGAAGACCCCTTTAACTATTTGATTAAGAGCCCATAAATATAGCTCTGCCCTACCCTATCGAGCATCCTATAAGGTTCTATTTATATGAAGCAATGACTATATCATCCTGGTGGGGATATCTTGGGTTCATGGATCAGTGATGCGAGATCCAGAATCTCTATTACCAGCAAGAAAATCTATCTGGATAATGCTGGGGCGGGACCCCTCACCAAAGATGTTATCGATTCTATAGAGAATTTCCTGAGGATCTGGAACGATGAAGGGGAGCCTTGGGACGAGGTTCTGGAGCATATAGTTGAATCTAGAAGGCTATTTGGGAGCCTTATAGGGGGTAAGCTGAACGAGATAGCTGCCGTGCCCGGAGTCAGCTTCGGGCTGAATGCTCTACTGTCATCGCTGAAGTTGGATAAAGGAACAAATGCTGTGGCTAGCTCTCTGAACTTTCCTACTGGATTCTATACGCTTCATGCACTTAGATCTAGAGGAGTGTTGTCGGAGGTGAGGATAGCGGAGCATAGCGATGGCTACGTCTCTCTCGATACATATGAGAGGCTTATAGATGACAAAACATCTATTGTGCTTGTGGATTATGTCTCATGGATCACTGGGTATAGGGAGAGGATAAAGGAGATAGCGTCTATAGCTCATGAGCATGGAGCAATAGTTATAGTGGACTCGTTCCACGCTACCGGGGTAGTGCCCATAGATGTTAAGGCAGACGACATAGATGCTCTAGTATGTGGCATGTATAAGTGGCTTATGGGTCCCCATGGGGCTGGCTTCGTTTATGTTAGGGAGGAGCTTATAGATGATCTGGAGCCCATGCTCTCAGGCTGGATGGCTATTGAGGACTCGGTAATTAAAAGGATGCTTAGGGGAGAGAGGCTTTTTGAGAGGCCCTTCAACATATATGATTTTAAGCCTGCTAGAGACGCAACCATGCTTGAGTGGGGCACGTGGCCCGCTATAGCTTTTGAGGGTGCTCTAGCCGCCCTTAAGTTTGCTATCAGATTCGATATGCCAAATATGTATGGATCACATACATCGAAGATCGTGAGGAGGCTAATGGATCTTCTGGAATCCAAAGGATATAAACTAGTAACCCCCAGAAGTAGCTATGCAGCCATAGTGAGCTTTAGACATGAAAGGCCATATGAGCTAGCCTCCCACCTAAAGAGTAGAGGCATTATAGTGTCTCCAAGGCCAGGGATCATAAGGGTTTCACCCCACTTCTACAATACCTTTGAGGAGATTGAGAAATTCGTGGATAGTGTAGTAGAGTTCGACAATAAGCGCTAGCTTGATCTCTGTATCTATTCCAGTATATCTAGATATCTTCTTACCCTATCAATAATGCTGGGCTCTATGCCGTATAGCTCAATGATACTGAGATCTATGTCGTGCTCTATAGATTCAAGATCCCTGCTGGAGCACCCGCTTGAGAAGCATCTGTGAGCCTCAATAGAGAGTCTAGACAGTTCTCTATGTATGCTGTCCCTATGGTTGTATCTAGCTAGATTAATGTAGCTTAGCAGATGAACCGACATCTGGGTCTCGACACCTATGAGCCTCATTAAAAGCCTTACTGGTGATGAATTTAGGAAAGCGCTTATATAGTGGGCTTCATCATGCCTATCTGTTGGTATATACATTAGCTTGCAGTCTAGCACAGGTGTTTTATGGGTGCTTGTTTTGGGATCGTAGATCTGGCTTATGACCGCTGTGTAAAACGATTTCGTTATGTACCTCCATGCAACCTTATATCGGCTAAAGATGTTCTTTGTGTTAAATATATAGTAGAAGGGGACCTCACGTCTAGATCCTACGTTTACAGCCAGCTTCTCCGCAGCCTCATCTATATAGCTTGCTCTATCCGGCTCTATATGATCTATGATTTTCCTCCAGGAGGCTAACGAAGATCTGTATGGCTCGCCTCCTCTATTGCTGAGCTCATACATGTATCTCGCGAAATACCTGTATGCGTTTGGGTATCTTAAGACCATTTCGTCTAGAGATATAGGCTTTCCATCACTTCTAGATGGAACAACTATATGGTGGCTGTGTCTGAATCCCCACTTGAACAGATCACGCCCCCTAACCAGCGGGTATACCAGCTCTTTCTCGATATATGCCTCTGTTGGTGTAACCTTAGTCTTGCCTGCAGCACCGAGGTTGATGACCTTAACTACTTTCCCGAGGTCCTCTAAAACACTAACCCAGTAAACAGAGTTCATAGATGTTACTAGCCCGGAGTATGCCCTGTAATCTGATCTCCCAACCATTTTTCTGTGCAGGATCCTTATGTCGTTGGGGATGGTTAGCCATACACCTGTTGATTTAGAGATTGGGTAGGCGCGTGTCTCTATAGCTCTAACTCGGTTTTTGGGGTCTTTAACCCACACTATATATTTGAGTGGATAGACTGTTTTGCGTCCCTTGATCCATAAACCAATCGATGCACGACTGAAGGCGTCTTTAAAGGTGTTTATATTGGAGAAGTCATGCACCTTAACCGCTTTGATGGGGGTCCCATCGGGTAGCTGGAACCTGCGGAATCTCTCGGATGCTATGCTTTTGAAGACCGATTGAGTTATTATGAATCCTGCTATCCCTCCGCGTTTGAGTAGCTTATCTACTGATATATAGAATAGAAGTGTTGAAAGATCGCGCTTAGCCCTACCCATTCTGCTGTATGGTGCGTCATAGGTGTCTGAAGACCCCAATAGGCCGTATCTTTTCCACAGGTCTCTATATTTCTCTCTAAGTTCCTGTGATAGGTCCTCCCAGTTGATCCATGGAGGATTAGTCGCTAAGACTCTGTGTTTCCTTACGATGTTCCTCTGGCATTGATCTAGCTCCAATATATTGCAGCTATACACAGGGACCTCCAGCAGGCCTGTAGAGGTGAATTTTTTACTTAGGATGTCTATAGCCGATACTATATACTGGGACCTGGCCAGTATTAGCGATGCAGCGTTCACTTCCAGTCCTGAAACCTCTACTTTATCTGGCCTTAACCTGCTGCCTATGCTAGAGATCTTCTTTATGAACGATAGAATTATTGATCCAGATCCACACATGGGATCGATAATAGATAATGATCCCCTCGACAAGCCCTTCATCAACGCTAGCTGTAGGGTTTCGCTCGCTAATAGATCTGAGAGCCATTGAGGCGTGTAGAACTCTCCAAGACTTCTTCTTATATCCCTATCAATGAGATCTTGGTACAGCTCTCCAAACACATCCCTTACCCGGCTTCTATGTCTAATAAGGTAGAGGGGATCGTAGGATGATACCTTTTCTATCGCTTCCCGAATGCCGTTTTTAAGTGTTGCCGATGATTCTATATGGTCTATGAACCACGAGTATATATACGCCTCTTCCCCAGGGAAGTTGGTTATTTTGGGTTCATCATTAACCAATGTTCCTTTCTCCATGCTTTCGAGATCTTCTATGAGGTCCCCTATATTTTTCGTGTTCAAGCATTCTTTAAGCCTCTTTCCATAGCTATAGTAGCATATCGTGTTATATGCGAAGAGCTTGGATACAAGGGTTATGTATGTATGTAGCGCAGCCAAATTATACAGCGCTGAACCACGGGTGTTTTCATAGTTATCTTTATTTTCTGGGGACCCGCTACTATATAGTTTCCTGTAGTACTCGTATATTTTCCTTGCTTTAGAGTCGTGCTGGCTGGATATGATGGATCTGAATATAGAGATCATGTGGCTATATATTCTGCTTTCTTTCCCAAAGTCTCTTAATACATTCTCTATATCCAGCTGCTTTAGGTTGGCTACGCCTTTACTATGGCTGTTTATTTCCTTTTTCTTCATTAGTGTCTGCTCCAGATCTAGTAGAGGTATGGAGAGTAAATATCTTTAAGTTGGTTTCTATGTTTTTCAGCCGGGGTTTTTCAGATCATTTATTCTACTCTCTGGATAGAGCGCTCATCACACCATTGTTATTTAGTATTTTAAAATCTATAATGTTTTCATCGTATTTTTTCTAAGTAGCCTTCCCGGCGTTTTCCCTGTATGCTCTCCCTCATCAACAACTACTTCTCCATTCACCAGCACGTATTCTATTCCTTGTGGATATTTGTGTGGGTCTTGAAATGTTGATCTATCGTTTACGGTGTATGGGTTAAAGATCGTTATGTCCGCCTTGAATCCAGGCCTTATTAGGCCTCGGTTCCATAGACCGAGTTTTCTAGCTGGTAGGCTAGTCATTTTCCTGATTGCCTCTTCTAGTGTTATTAGCTTGAGGTCCCTGACGTAGCGTCCTAGAACTCTTGGGTATGTTCCATAATTTCTGGGGTGCGGCTTCCCCTCGCCTGGCTTCCTCACGCTACCATCGCTGCTGATCGCCACGAGCGGGTGAGAGATTGCTTCCCTAACGTCTTCCTCTGACATTGAGTGTATTATTATTGTTGTGGATCCCTGATCATCTATCAGGATCTTTGATGCCACATCTACAGGATCGCTGTTTGTCCGCTCAGCTATCTCGAGTATGCTTAATCCCTCAAACTCTCTATGTGTTTCTGAGCTTGCTATATATATCTGCCCCCAGTCTAGGTAGCGCTCATCCATTATTCCAGATCTCTCGAAGTGCTTTATGATTCTATTGAATGTTTCCCTATCCTTTAGCCTGTCGATCAGCTTATATACGCCACCCTCCCTAGACCAGCTCGGGAATATAGCCTCCAAGCCCGTGGATGACGCTGTATAGGGGTACGCATCTGCGCTCACGTCGTATCCTCTTCTAGCGTAGTCCTCTATAACTCTAAGTGCTCTAGAAACATTGCCCCACGCTGGTCTGCCTGCGGCTTTTAGATGTGATATCTCTACTCCTGCACCGCTTTCTAGCCCGACATATATTGTTTCTATGATCGAGTCTATGAGGCCGTTTCCCTCATCCCTCATGTGGGATGCATATATCCCCCCGTATCTAGCCGATACCCTGGCTAGCTCCACGATCTCGTGTTTCTTGGCGAATACTCCTGGGATATATATTAGGCCTGTGGAGATCCCAAAAGCTCCTGACCTCATTGCTTTCTCAACGATCTCTCTCATCTCGCCCAGCTCTCTGTCTGTTGGCTCCCTGTTCTCCGCACCCATTACTGAGCTTCTCACAGCTCCATGCCCTATTAGGGGTGCTATATTGGTGGCTTTAGGCGATTTATCGAGCACATCTAGATACTCCTCGAAGCTTCTCCATCTAATGCCCCCTATAGCCTCTATAGTTCTTCTCCTTCTAGCTAGATAGAGATCCTTATTCAACTCGCTTATTGGTGCTGGAGAATAGCCGCAGTTGCCTGTTACGAGTGTTGTTACGCCCTGCATGATATAGTTGTCTGCTGTCGGAACCGCTAGGATCTCAAGATCGCTGTGGTTGTGGAGATCTATAAATCCAGGAGAAACCACAAGGTTCGAGGCGTCTATAACCCTCTCAGCTCTAACCCCGCTCAAGTCACCGATAGATACGATAGAATCACCCTTAACGCCTACATCACCCCTAAATGGGGGAGAGCCTGAGCCATCAACAATAATCCCATTCCTTATAACAACATCAAGCACGATAGAGCACACCAACCAAATATAGAGTTCGGAAATATATAACCAGAAATTAAACTTATTAAAACCCGAGCAAAATCAAAATAATGAGAACCAAACAGGGCCCGTCGTCTAGCCCGGTTAGGACGCCGCCCTCACGCGGCGGAGGTCCGGGGTTCAAATCCCCGCGGGCCCACCACCATTAGTGTCCTCCCAACTCCCCATTGAGCTAACTACACCCACACGCACATAGAGCTTCTCGACGACCCGATCTATCGTCCTCTCATACTCTTTTAGAAGTGTACGAACGAGACGACACAAGCCTCTCTCACTCAATTTCTCCACCTTACCCATAGACTTGTAGATTTGGTAGATACGCACCATCTCCTCCAGCGGCCCGATGTACTTAGCAGCTATCACTCAACAGTGCCTGTACCGCTTATAAACGTATGGTTCGTTTTTGATCCGTTTGATTACGAGGGTCCTCCCTCTTACTCGTGACATATACTCTCGCCTCCATTGTAGTCTACCTCGGTTGTACCCTGCTAGCCACCATCCGGCCCGTATATAGGGCCGCCTAGGAAGCGGGAAGCCGGAAGTCAAGCGTTCATCTCCTTTATTATTATTAAAGGATGAGTGCGCAGGAAATAACCGCGTCACTCCTAAGTGTACTATATAGGGTTTTACATCCCGCTCCAGTAAGCCGCCCTGTGGGATTGCCGATAGGCTACTTTTCCGTAGTGTTAGCCATGTCCACGCCCTGCTCTGGCATTGCGGCCGTTTTTAGCCGTGGAACCTATATTTTATTCTCGGGACACCAAGATTGGCGGAGGCGCTACTTATCCGGGGCCGCTTAGCCAGGCGTATCAGGGACGAGGCTGAGAAGTATGGCTTCAGCGTTGAGGAGTTCCTTGTCGAGGTTCTGAGCCAGGGCCTAGACCCTAAGGATAGGGTAAGGGAGTACGTGGGGGCAGCCGAGGACCTATTGGAGGAGGCCCGGGAGGAGCTGGGTAAAGGCAATGTAAGGCAGGCGGCTGAGAAGCTCTGGGGTGCCGCCGCCCTCGCAGTCAAGGCTTACGCTTACTTGAGAGATGGGAAGCGTTTGACTAGCCACGGCGAGCTCTGGGAGTGGAAGAGGAGGCTGGAGGATGAGCTTGGGGAATGGGTGCACGACTCCTGGGCTAGTGCGACCGAGATGCATGTCTGCTTCTACGAGGATTGGTGTATCGAAAAAGATGTCGCTACCGCTCAGAAAAGAGTGGAGAAGCTGGTGAAGGAAGTGTCATCCCTAGTAAAGAAGAAATTAGATTAAACAGTTCCTCATCAGCCACTCGGTATATGTGCTAAATAGCTTATCAGCCCAGTCCCATACGTTAACGTAGGTGGATACCTCAACTCATTAACGAAATCACTTATCTCTAGTAGTAGAAATTGGTATTGGCACGTCATTCCCTCTGAGGAGTTCTGAGTTGTGTGTTCCCTAAGCTTCTAGTTCTCTGAGTAGCTCGTGGTGCGTTAGTATGTGTGCACCTTTTATTCTGTGGCGCTGTATGAAGTTTTTGAGTGATTGATCCATAGTGACAAATGTTAACCCCTTGATGGATGCAGTAGCGTAGAGGATATTATCTATCATGTCTTTGTGGCCTAATAGCCTCATCTTATAGGCGAGGGCATACGCCTGGGCATTGGGGTAGGTAGGCTTTAGATAGTCTGCTTCCTCAATAATCTTGATGAGATCGGTTACCTCAGCTGGTTCAAGCCTTGTTTCTCTCTTCACAGCTTCTCTAGCGATCTTTGCTAAGATTTCCATAAATGATATTGGGGAGTAGTATAACCTTACAAGCTTCTCGATAGCTAATCTGCGTAGCCTAAGTAGGGCTTCATCACTAACTCCCTCTACTGCTATGCCGAATACTGGCAGTAGATAGGTTGAATCCAAGAGTGCTGAGACGACGCTATTGACTCCAGTACTCCTGCTCACTCTCACTCTCCTCCTCAAACTCCTCCACTGTAGTGAAAGCCCACTTTCTTTTTCTAGCCGCTAAGAGGAACGGATCGAGAGCTTTCTTAATCACAATACGATCACCCT
>JALXCO010000028.1 GCA_026990885.1 Desulfurococcales archaeon | reverse complement strand
ATCTTGCCGTAGACCCTCACCCCTAGAGGGATTACTGGTGCCGTCTCCACAACTGTGACGGGGACAAATATCTCCTTACCCTCAGTGGGGCTTCTGGGCCTGTTGTCGACAACAATCATGTGTGTCATTCCAGCCTTATACCCTAGAAAGCCAAGGAGTGTAGGCTTGTCTGAATCGATCTCTGGCCAAGACCTGATCCTGGGTATGAGTCTGGAGGCTCTCTTTCTAGGCCTATACCCCAGGCTACCCCTTCTAGGTGCCGACTTCTTCCTGTGCCCCAACTCTAACCCCTCGCTACCTACCTTAATCCTAACACTGGTGTTACTGTTAATACAGTAGCATAATGAGCTTAAATCCCTTTTGAATCATACAGAAATGTGTTGAGCAGAGATAGGGTTATGTATACAGCCTCATACGTCCTAATAGTCCTAACCCCCTGAAGAGGAGCAGAGTTCAGGGAGACATGCCTGAATTCATCGATGCTCCACCCCTCATGCGTGGCTATCTCATCGGGGTCCCTCTCAGGTGAGCCGAAGACTACCGATAAAACCTCTGCACCCTCTAAAAGGTCTTGAAGCTCGCCCGAAACCTCAGCTAGGGTACCGCCCTTTCTGGAGGATATGATTAGGGGTCCCCGATAGCTTCTGATGGAGTGGCGCAGGGATCTATATACAGTAAACCTATATACCCAATACACGCCCTCGATGCTGCTCCAGGGAACTATGGATTTAACCGTTCCGTTCTCTACCCTTACTAGAACTATGTCTCCCTCACCGATCTTGATAGATCTATCATGATCGATACAGTAGATCCTGTCTAAACCAGCATCAACACAAACCCTACCCCGAGACGGGACCCCCACAACAACGCCCTCCCTAACGTGGTTTCTATAGACATCATCCTCCGTAGGGTGGTTGGGCGTGGCGAGCGGGGGTAGAATCCCGGCAAACCTGAGGGCTCTAGATCTAGGGATAACCCTCCTCCTAAGATACGGGGGTGTGGCCATGTATCTGAGGACCTCCCTAAAGATCTTTAGATCCCTCGCATTGACATCAGGATCCATGTATATGGCCAGCTCATCAACCCTGAATATAGATGCTGCCCGAGCTATAAGGCCAGCGATAAATGTCTTCTTAAGCAACCCATGCTCAACGCTCAATGTTGATGCTGGTACATGGATCACAAGCCTAAACGGCCTTCTAGGAGGTCCCCTAAACAATATATCTTCTCCTACCCCCTAGATAGACTACATAAGCATTATATTAATAATTAATAATAATACTAATAACGCCATAAATGAAAACATTCATATTCATCTTGGTTTGTATAATGTGTAATGTATCGATAGATTATTATTTAAGCCATCTAATTTCTTGCGATATACCATAGAATTATTATTATTGTTAATACTGCATACCGCTATGGGTTAGGGCCTGCTTTCTCCGACCTGCATATATGGATCAGTTTTTTCAGGGTTTTAGATAGCCCTATTCTAAACCCCAGTTTGGGGTCTTGGTATAGGTATAGCAGGTGTTTGGATTGGAGGGACCTCACAATCCTTATCGCTGTGTTTATATCTGTCTCAAGCTCCTCGGCCAGCTGGTCTAGGTATATGTATGTTGATCCCCAAACAATGTGGTGCCTGATCATAGCCCTCAGCGTGGCTTTCTCATCTTCATTCAGGGGCTTTCTGGCTAGTAGCTCTCCTATGCACCTGTTTATTTTTTCGGTGTCCCACTCTTGTGGGTTTCCGGAATATGTTTGTTCTGCAGTAAATGACAAGAGATCGTTATCTCTTACAGAAAACTCTTTTTCTTTCTTGTTGTTTTTTGTCTGGAAAACGTTTTCTCTGATTATGTGGTGGGCTAATCGTAGGATTTCATCGACTCTAGAGTCTGATCTGTACTGATCTATAATAGATCTGGCGAGCTCCTCACCCCGCGGAGTCAGGTACCAGAAGCCATTTATATACTCAACAACACCCCTAACCCTCCAGTAGGACAGGTAGCTCGAGACGTATTTAGAGCTTTTACCAATCTCCCTAGCTATATCGGAGCTCCTCATGGGCTTAGCATAGAGCATAACCAGGATCGAGTCCATAACCCTCGATCTCGGCCCAGACACCTTCTCAGCAGCTCTCTGATCTGCAGCATCGAAAACACTATCTTCTCTAGCAACAGCCCTCCTCCCAGCTACACTGATCCTGTGGATCGGCTCGTCGTTTTCGTCCGGGATCATTAATTCTTCTCCTAAACAATTTAGGAGGTTAGCTAATAGATTTGGGGAGCATGCATTATCGTGTTGAACTAGGTATATGTGGTGTATTAACTAGTTATTATGGGCATGTAGCCGGGGGCTAGAGCGCTATCTCACTATCCTCCAGCCGCATATATCCAGGACACTATACATGTTTCCAGTAACGGGGTCCCGAGCCCTGGATTTCCTGCTGCAGGTAAGCTCTATTCTATACCTAAAAAACGGGGCATCAACAACTACTGTGTGGTACTCACCCCTCTCTCCAGCTGGATCCAGGTTCGCCTCAGCCATCTCATACGCAAGATCCAGAG
>JALXCO010000027.1 GCA_026990885.1 Desulfurococcales archaeon | reverse complement strand
TCGTGAGGAGGCTAGGTTTCGTGTTTTTCTCGATAGGCTTAGGCTTGTCTCTAGAGCTTTGAGGGGTCTGGATCATGTTTTCGTTAAGCTCTATAAGCCTGTTAGCTATGTGCCCGCGGATATTGATGTTCTTGTTTCGAGGCGGGATATGTCTCGCGCGGTGTCTAGGTTGAGGGACCTCGGCTACAGGGTTGAGGTTTCTGAGCCTTACTGTGTTACCCTTACTCGTGGGGGATCTATAATTGATCTCTATACAGACCTAACCCTAGGGGGCGGATTGATCTATTTGCCCTCGGAGCTTGTCTTCAGCTCCGTTAGGTATGTGGATTTCAGCGGGTTGGAGGTCCCCGTACCCAGCAGGGGTGTTGAGGCGCTTATTGCCGCTGCCCACGCTGTGTATAAGGAGAAGATCTATACTTTAAGCGACTACCTAACCACCAGATCCTGGCTCTCTAGGGAATCGATAGAGTATGCATCTAGATACTGCCTGGATCAGGTGGTTAGCGAGGCCCTAGCTATAAACAATATGGTTGATTCAGGAAGGATCGAGCTGCCCCACAGAGTCCCCCTGGCTAGATGGCTTAGAATCCACATACAGAAGATAGCTTCAGACCCCATCGCTAGGGCCTCATCCATAGCGATGCTGGGCATCTTGAGGGACCCCAGGCTGGGCAGGCTCATAGTATCTAAACTCACCAGGATAAGCTACTAGAGGTTTTAGAGGGACCCCTCTAGAAACCCCCACACAGCTCAAAGAATACACAAGCCTATTACGTATCACATACTTTCCTAAATTACATGTTTTAATAATTATGTAAGTTCCATAGTGCATTAACGTGGGTAAGATGCCATGTTTATATAGATACTACTATTCGGGGTTAAGATGCTACTGGACTGAAGGTTCCCTGAAGGATCCGATCTTCTCCAGAACAAGATCCATAGGTACAGCCTCCAGTCTTTCACTTCTCCCAACCACAGGCACCTGATCGCAATTCTCTATGCCCAATACCCTTGCGAAGCTCTTGAGTATGGTGTATCTTGCACTCCTCATCCTCCCAACCTTAACCCTCCTAATGTTCCATCCAGCACCGTTCATCTGATAGTGACCATTTAGGGGTGTTTAAGGTAGCTTATGGCCACTCTTAGGCTCATCACGACCTCCTCGAGCCCCCTCCATCCCCATGTGAGGGGCGAGCGGTTCTCGGAACCCCAGACCCACCAATAGAGCATATAGTCTTCAGAGGCTGTTTCCTATTTTTGATACTTTAAGGTAGCTTTAATTATTTCTAGAAAAGAGATACGAGCTATGAAACCTAGTAGTAGATATACTGGTTACCGAGGATTCCCGAGAGCTGTAGGGCTGTGAACCGCTAGGTAGCTAAGGACAAGCCACCTGCGGTGAGGGGGTGCATGAGAAGCGTGATGACCCGCCCACCGTGAGCAAAAGCATTTAGAAGCAGCAGAAAATCACGGTAGACGGGAAACGCTGTATGCCTTATCATCTGAAAGAACTCAAAATCCTATCCTTTAGGAGGCCTTGTTTGTATATCCTTTAAATTTAAAAATACAAAGAATTTGGGTATGAATATAGAAAGTTCAGCAATCCTCTTCCAGGAGTTTGAAGTATTTTTCAGGGGTAAGACCGGTCTCAGTTAATATTATTCTTATGAGTCCAGGTTTAATTTTCTTTCCTGGATGTATCGGCACCACTATTCTAACACCTTGCTCGTTCATCAATACCACATGCGAGCCTTGCTGACGTATAGGCTTGAACCCTAGTTTATTGAGTAGCTTGATAAGCTTATAGGGATCTATGGGGGTTATTTTAGGCAAATGCCTTCACTCTCTGAAGACCAACAACTCTACGGCTCAACAACTCCTTCCTCTCTTCCTCAGAAAGAGTATCAAGATAAAGCTCTATAGCCTCCCTAACATTTCTAACCACTTCATCCAAGCTATCCCCCTGAGTATGACACCCTGGAAGCTCCGGCACAACAGCAATATAACCCCCACTCTCATCCTCCAATACAACAACGCTGAACTCACGCACCCTCTTACCCATATATCAACCCCCTACAATATCAATATGAAATTTAGCCTACATATGCTTTGGTATATGCATCAACCTCAGCTCCCTCAAGGTTCATTGAGGACTTATTATCGGTCTCGTACCCATTCGTGGCGACCGTTTCCCGCCCTAGGTCATTGTAGGTTTCTGTAGGGCGGTTCACCACAGTTTCTCTCCGCCAGAGGTGCTGAAGCCCCGGCGGAGGTAACATAGTAAACATCTAGGTAGAAGCCTATAAATTTTTCGGAGAAACCTTAAAAGACCTACAAACCAGAAACCGCTACATACCCTTATTAGTTCTGCAATACCTATAGCTTATGTCTAGTTAGATAAATTGTCACTAATACCTTACTATTTTTAGATTACGTTCCAAGATGATAAAGATAAATTTATAGTCTGACGCTACTCCTTATAATGGGTGTCTTCGTGTTGAGATGCGACGTTGCCAGTGTTGCTCGGCTCCTCGATAAGCTTGTTGTGGCTAGGCGTGTTGATGATCTTGTTGGGATGGGCTACGATT
>JALXCO010000026.1 GCA_026990885.1 Desulfurococcales archaeon | reverse complement strand
CAGCCCCATACCTAGGTTCACTCCCGAAAAGCCGGGTAGGGGGTGATGCCTGGTGGGTGTGGGTCATCACCATAAGAGCTCTGGGATCGGTGCCCCTCTCAAGAGGAAAGAGGATCAGAGGCTTGTTAGGGGTAAGGGTCTCTATGTTGATGACATCAAGCTGCCTGGGATGCTCTACCTCAAGATCGTTAGGAGCCCATATGCTAGCGCTAAGATAAAGAGGATTGATACATCGAGAGCCGAGAAGCTCCCGGGTGTTGTCGCGGTTATAACTGGGAGGGAGCTTGAGGAGGCTGGCCTGGCTTGGATGCCCACCATACCCGGGGATAAGCAGGCTGTTATGGCTGTCGATAGGGTTTACCACTACGCCCAGGAGGTTGCGGCTGTAATTGCCGAGGACATGGCTACGGCTGCCGATGCCGCGTCCCTTATTGAGGTTGAGTATGAGCCTCTTGAGCCCCTGATAGATCCTAGGAGAGCGCTGGAGAAGGACGCCCCTATAGTTAGGCCTGATAAGGGCAGTAATCTAGCCTTCAGGTGGAGTGCTGGCGATAAGCAGGCTGTTGAGGAGGCCTTCAGGAAGGCTGATGTTGTTGTTGTTGAGAGGGTTTTCAGGATAAACAGGATTATTCCATCAGCTATAGAGCCCCACGGCTGTGTTGCCCACTATGACCGGGCTACCGGGAGGCTTACTGTCTGGGTTACTGCCCAGGCCCCGCATGTTGCTAGAACGGTTATCTCCCTGATCACCAAGATCCCTGAGCACAAGATCAGGGTTATAGCCCCTGATATCGGCGGGGGTTTCGGGGGTAAGGTTGGTATATATCCTGGGTATGTTATAGCTATATACGCATCGATCAAGACTGGAAGGCCCGTTAAGTGGATCGCTACACGCACAGAGCACACCTCGACGGAGCACTTCGCCAGGGATGTCTACGTCAAGGGGTCTATAGCCTCCACCAGGGATGGCAAGATCCTAGCGGTAAAGGCCGAGGTACTAGCGGATTTCGGTGCATTCAATGCGCAGGCCAACCCGTCTAAGTGGCCTATGGGGCTCTTCACCCTCCTGCCGGGGCCATACGACATCAAGCACGCATATGTAGAGGTTACCGCTGTCCACACCAACAAGCCTCCCGGGGGGATAGCCTACAGGTGCTCATTCAGGGTTCCTGAGGCCGTCTACACCATGGAGAGGCTTGTGGATCTTCTTGCAAGGAGGCTCAACATGGATCCAGCAGAGCTGAGGTTCAAGAACCTTGTTCCCCCGGACAAGTTCCCCTATAGAAACGCCTTCGGGCTCGTGTACGACAGCGGCAACTACGCCGAGGCCCTCAGGAAAGCTCTCAACGCGGTGAACTACAGTGAGCTCCGCAGGGAGCAGGAGGAGAAGAGGAGGAGGGGTGAGCTTATGGGTATAGGGATCAGCATGTTTGTCGAGGCTGTTGGCGGGGGCCCATCCCACATGTTTGATATAGCCGGGATAAAGATGTTTGATAGCGCCCACATAACTGTTCACCCGACGGGCAAGGTCTCGGTTAAGGTTGGCTCCAAGCCCCAGGGGCAGGGGCATGAGACCACTTTCGCCCAGATCGTTGCGGAGGAGCTGGGTGTTTCGGAGGACGACGTTGATGTTGAGCATGGCGACACCGATACTGCTCCGTACGGGCTTGGAACCTATGCTAGTAGGAGCCTGGCCACTGCTGGAGCCGCACTAGCAGTTGCTGCTCGGAAGATTAGGGAGAAGGCTAGGAGGATCGCGGCCCATCTTCTTGGTGTTTCTCCGGAGCAGGTTGAGTGGGAGAGGGGCAGGTTCTATGTTAGGGGGTCCCCTGATAAGTCTGTCTCTATCCAGGAGGTTGCTTTCGCTGCATACACCAACCCGCCTCCTGGTGAGGAGCCTGGTTTGGAGGCTATCCACTACTATGACCCGCCAAACCTAACCTACCCGTTTGGTGCCTATGTCTGTGTTGTTGATATTGATCGTGAGACTGGGGAGTTCAGGATCAGGAGGTTTGTAGCTGTAGACGACTGCGGCGTGATCATTAACCCGGTCATTGTTGATGGCCAGATCCATGGCGGGTTAACCATGGGTTTGGCGGAGACCTTCTATGAGGAGATAGTCTACGATGAGAGCGGGAATCTCCTAACACCGAACTTCGCCTCCTACCTGCTTCCCTCAGCCCTGGAAACACCGAGGTGGGAGACCCTGAAGACGGTTACCCCCTCGCCACACCACCCGCTTGGCGCTAAGGGGGTTGGCGAGTCAGCAAACGTAGGCTCCCCGCCGGCGTTCGCCAACGCTGTTGTTGATGCCCTCTCTCATCTTGGTGTGGAGGATATTGAGAGGCCTATAACCCCGTGGAAGATTCTCGAGGCTATTAGGCGTGGCGGTGGAGGTAGGGGTTGATTTTCTCTGGGGAGGGCTTTTTCGATAGGGTTAGGTCTATCCTCTCCTCGAGGGAGAAGCTGGCTATAGTTACTGTTGTTGACTCCAAGCCGCCCTCCTCCATCAAGCCTGGGTACAAGCTCATTGTTAGGGAGGACGGCGGTGTCGAGGGTTGGGCTGGTGGGTGGTGCACTACTGAGGAGATCGTTTCTAGAGCTATC
>JALXCO010000025.1 GCA_026990885.1 Desulfurococcales archaeon | reverse complement strand
CCACAGGTGTTGTGTAGTCCAGCTGGATGTATCTCTTAACCTGCTTATCGATCGATACAGCCCTGTTGTAGGGGTGGTATGGGTTCCCCTCTATCCTATCTATTATCGGGGTCCCGTTCCTCTCAACGATCCTCACCCTTATCCCGCACCTAACGTTGCATCCGAGGCATGAGGTGTATATATACCTCACACCATCACCGAACTGGGGGTCTGGAGGTATGTATTCCTCTCTAGGCCTCACTATCCTCTCTAGCGTTGGCAGGTATGCGGCCACACCACCGCCCAGAAGGGCGATAGCGGTTAAGCCCTTCACAAATGTTCTCCTATCTATCCTACTCATGGCTCACACCCCTTCCGGGGATTGGGGATATGTAGGTTAGGAGGAGGTAGATGAATAGGAAGAACAATACTAGAGCTATGGATTCAGCAACCCATATCCAGCTGGCCATTGCCTGGGGGAGGATAGCTATACCTGTTCTAGATATCGACTGTATGTTTATTGTTAGTAGCCACCTATCCCCGAGAACCCAGGCTATAGAAACTAAGCCCGACAGTGCTGCGGTCTTTATAGATCCTGACCTATACGATATGTATGATAGAGCCGCAATCACTATGGCTAGAGCTATAGTCAGCGTGTTGAGTGGTTCTAGAGCCGATACCAGTGTTGATCCTATATCCGAGCCCGAGGTGTAGATGTATATCCTGAAGGTCTCCGACACCCTGAAGAATGCGTATAGCCCGGCTCCAGCCAGGGGGATTAGGGCTAGTGTTCTGATCTCCTCTACAGCAAGCTCTACCCTATGGGCTACAGCTAGGATCGCTATAACCCCCGAGGCTATAGCCAGGGCCTGTACCAGCTGTTCAGCGGGTATCAGAGGTAGGTAGTTGTAGAATGTGGCCCTAGCCACCGAGGTGTAGAGAAGTAGCGAGTGGTATGTTGCCCATACAGCTGAAACAGCTAGCAGGGCTATCGATAGGGATACAGCTAGCCATCTAGATACATGGATCTTTATTCTCGGTATGGCATTGTTCAGCACACCCAGTGCAATGATAAGCACTAGAAGCAGGGGCCACATTACGGCTGCCATAAGAGCTATTGGCGAGACACCGGGGTTTTCGGCGGTGGGTATGATGTGTGGGGTTGCCAGCAGCTTGTAGAAGTGGTCGGGTCTCCTCAGATCTGCTAGGGGTCCCAGGAGCATTACCAGCGATGCGGATAGCGAGGCGATGAACAGTATGGGGGTCAGCTTCCTCAGAACCCTGATGTCGATTATTGTTCTTATAGCTAGAAGCATTGCGGATCCTGAAGCGATCGCTATTAGGGTCATGTACACAGCTATTATCGGGAGCCAGACAATCGATCCGTATTCAGCGCCCTGCACAAGCTCGTTGGGGTATATGTATCCTCCTGGATATGTCGGGTAGCTCATCTTGAAGCCACCTCGGGAAGATCCTTATAGTAGACCTTCGGCCTGGCACCAGTCTCCGGTTTAAGCACCTGCGTTGGTGTCTCACCAACCAGCTTGGCTATCTCCGAGTTGGGGTCCTCGAGATCCCCAAATACCCTTGCCCCGGTCGGGCACGCCTCTACACAGGCGGGAAGCCTACCGCTGTATATCCTGTGGTCACACAGCGTGCACTTGTCCACAACGCCTGTTAATGGGTTAAAGAATCTCGCTCCGTAGGGGCATGCGTTTATGCATGCTCCACACCCTATGCACTTCTCCGAATCAACAAGCACCAGGCCGTCTTCATTCCTGAATGTGGCTCCCGTGGGGCACGGCTTCACACATGGGGGGTTCTCGCAGTGGTTGCATAGCTTTGGCACGAATACAACAGATCCTCCTGGAAGAACATGCCTCTCAACCCAGGTTCTGAAAACACCTATAGGAACATTGTTCTCCGCTGCACACGCAGCCATACAGGCCATGCAGCCGTAGCATTTCTCTACATCAACATACATAGCGTATCTTCTTCTCTGCTTCATCTCCTCGGCCTCTGCTCTCTCGATCTGTAGTGCCGTCGCCACCACGATTCCTGTGGCCAGCGCTCCGGCCGCTGTCTGTAGAAGTTTTCTTCTGGAGGTGTCTACCTCAGGCTTGCTCCCCATAGCGGGGCACCTTCAAATGATCTATATCTATAGAAGTTTAATAAGGTGAGTATCGATTTATATCAATATATATTTCACTGCATCAGATACCATATATGTATATGCATCCGTATAGATATCTAAACCGATAAAACTATTTAAATCAGATAGAGTGGGGCCGCCGGGATTTGAACCCGGGACCACCAGCGCTCCGGAGACCTGGGTTCTACGGGGTTCCTCCCCAGGCTGGCATCCTAGCCAAGCTAGACTACGGCCCCCGCTTCATGCACGTCCCATTATGCAATTTTTATATTAGCTTTTAAAGGTTATATTAATTGGTTATAGAGCAATGGTAACTCCATTCGACCTCATGTTCTGGGCTGGCATAATCGTTCTTATCCTGATCCTTGGCCCAAGCAAGATACCCAGCCTGGCGAGGGCGGTAGGAGAGGCAGTAAGAGAGTGGAAGAGGGGTTTAGAGGGTCTGCCGCCAAGCGACACGTCGAGGGGAGCCGCGCAGCCGGCGCCGCAGGCTTCTGGAGCCGCTGCCGAATCCATGGGCGAACAG
>JALXCO010000024.1 GCA_026990885.1 Desulfurococcales archaeon | reverse complement strand
TAGTTACATTCCGTAAGTAGGTCGATGCTCAACCAAACAAACCAAGTTAGTTAGAGATCCCAATATTCTGTTCTCACTGCTGGGTTCATTCATATAGCTGTTCCACAATTTCCACACACCCATTATCTTGATGGATCTATGAATTCTATTGATAGAATATATTTCTGAACATAAGCAATGTTAGTTAAGACGATATATAGACCTATCCGGAAAGCTTATACGGGGTGTTTGATTGGGGTTGAGGGTGTATACCGATAGATATATTCTGACTCCGGGCCCCACGGAGGTCCCTCGGAGGATTCTTCATGCTATGGCTAGGGATCACACGAACCCCGATCTGGATCCGTCCTTCATGGAGATATATAACCAGACGAGGGAGATGTTCAAGAAGCTCATAGGTGGTGAGGGGAGCGATCTATACATAATGGTGGGTGAAGCAATGCTCGGGCTTGAATCCGCTGTAGCCAACACCGTGGCTAGAGGCGATCGTGTACTTGTTGTTGCTAACGGCGTGTTTGGTGAGGGCTTCAGCGATCTTGTCAGGATGTATGGTGCCGAGCCCATAGTTCTTGAGGGCGACTGGAGAAGATCTATAGATCCCTCGGCCGTGGAGAGGGAGCTGGAGAGGAACAGGGATGTATCGGCAATAACCCTTGTCCACTGCGACACTCCATCGGCCATCCTCAACGATCTAGAGGAGATCTCTAAGATCTCGAACAGCTATGGGGCAACACTAATAGTCGATGCTGTATCGAGCGTTGGCGGGGTCCCGATAGAGTTTGATAGAAACAGGATCGATATACTGATCGCGGGGAGCCAGAAGGCGCTCAACACCCCGCCTGGATTAACCATATTGGCTGTGAGGAGGGACCTCTGGGACACGATATATAGGGTTGGCTACAGAGGGTTCTATCTAGACCTAAAGATATGGAGAGAGATGCTCGACGAGAAGGGTGTGTTCCCATACACAATGGCTGAAACCCTTGTATATGGACTGAACGAGGCCCTAAAAATGATCATGGAGGAGGGCGTAGAGAACGTTTATAGGAGGCATAGGCTAGCCCAGAAGGCATCGTGGAAAGCTGTAGAGGCCCTAAACCTCGAGCCATACCCCGAGTCCATGGAGCACTCATCCCCAACGGTAACCGCGATCACCACACCAAAGGGTGTTGATGAGAGGGACCTCCGAAAATACATCTGGGACAAATACGGGGTGATGCTCGCAGGCAGCTGGGGCAGGCTGGAGGGTAGGGTCTTCAGGATAGGCCACATGGGTGTTCAGGCATCTATAAACCACCTGATCATCACATACACGGCTCTAGCTAGAGGGTTAAGGGATCTAGGGCTTAACAAGGATCCAGCAGCCGCTGTAGAGGCTATAGAGTCGGCGTATATGGAGTAGATAGAGGCTCGAACCATAAATAATGCTGGAGACACGCTAGGTATTCGATGATTTTCGGCTTCTTGGCTCTATAGGGCTGAAACATTAGATTGTAGCGTTCTGTGTCAAGTAGTGTCTTTCTATGCCTCTGAGAGCTGTTGGGCATGCCGTAAAGCATATAGCGCTTGAAGACTATAAGTTATCTTGGTTGGCTCCGATTCCCGAGACCCATAGTCCCGAGAGGGGGCTGTGGTGAGGGGGTCGGAGCGTCGCCGTAATGAACCCAGCCGTGTCAGATACAGTATGACACTATTTGATAAATGAAGACACGGCTCGGGTGAACGGTTCAAGGACTTGGCGAGACTAAATCCATAACGCCTAAGTGCCCGATGCCTTGGGTGGAGGTCCTCGAGGCTGCTGATAATCGGGGGGTGGTATCTGGATCAATACTACTAAAAAAGTATTATTATGTGGGGAGGGACCTCCTGCGGGGAGGATGGGATAAAAGCTACTCCTTTATAACTATAGATCCATACCAAGGTGTCCATCTGCTCCAGCGCTCTATATGATCAAACGCGGCCAGAACCCCTATCCATAGAGCTATAAATCCAGCAGCGATAAGGAGCACAACAACTACGGCGGCTACAGCCCTTATCCTTCTGCTGTAGTAGGCAACAAGGGGGCTCAGCAGTCCGGAGAGCCCTATGAGGATGTAGAGGAGCCCTGATAGTGCGGGTTGCCTGGTTAATCCATTAACCCATATGGCTGAGCCATACACGATTACCGGGATGGATAGAGCCGCTATACCATAGGTTAGCCCGACTAGGCTGAATCCAAATATGTTGGCGAGCCCAACTATAAGTAGGGCTACCCCGAATATGGGCCAGGGATCTATGAGGACTATATTGTATGATCCGGGCAGAGGCCATACAGCCGACGCCCACAGGCCTGATGCTAGGGCATATATTCCTACAGCTATATAGTAGTATCCTAGGGTTCTGTTGATTAGCTTTAGTTCGTTGCCTTCTCTAGACGCTATGAAGTTTATGTATGCCCAGTATGATGTGAGCAGGAGTGTTGATCCTAGAATCATCAGCCATAGGTCTAGGGGATCTATAAATAGGATGGGCACTATATCACCTCTCCGTGTATATGCTGATTTAATTATTTAAATCTATATATATGCGTGTATATACCATAAAGTATAGGTATATATCTATATATTCAGCAGAATCAAGAATAATCAATATGAATGCATATCTATACCTTGGTTTACATAATAAACCGATCTATACCCTTAAATCATAGAATATCTCCATTAGGGATGTAACAGCTTGAAGAATATCCCTCAGGGAAACCATCCCTAGAGGCCTGTTATCCCTATCAACAACAGGGAGATGCCTAACGTTAGCCTCCCTCATAATCCTTATAGCCTCAGATACAGGTGCTCCAGGACCAACAGTTAGCGGGTTCTCAGTCATTATGCTCCATACAGGAAGCCCCTTACCGATCTTCCCCGATGCAATGGCGTATATCATATCCCTCTCAGTAACTATCCCGACAACCTTACCCTCGCCATCAACAACAACCACGCTACCAACATTGTTCTCCCTCATTATCTTGGCGACACTCTCTATAGATGAGTCGCGCGAAGCCACTATGGCGGGTGTGGACATGAGGTCCTCAACCCTTAGAGGGAGCTTCCTCCTACGCTTAAATATAGGCATCCACAGCCACCGATCTAATATTATCTAGACAGGAATAAATAAAATATAAACCTGAGCAAGGCACCTGAATCGTTTATTGCTTACCACATGATATAGCGGGGTGAAGCCATATATAGCGGGGGCCCGAAAGGGAGTTTCGAACTATAGAGCATTGGTTGCGTTGAAGGGTATATAGATTCTGGATAATTTAAAAAATTATTTAAATACGCTATAACCCTATAATTGAACTTGGTGCATGTATGCCTCTAGAACTTAAGGATGTAGTTTCCCTTATCGCGAGAAACATGGAGTCGAAGGGGAATCCTTTAGGTGTTGATGTGGATACATGCGTTTCCTGGGCTAGTGGTCTAGATCTAGATAAAGGTGGCGAGACCATACTATATACATCCTGCATGTACCAGATGGTCCCCTATATAGTCAGGTTCACAGAGCTCCTAGAGAAATTCGAGGGTGCTGGAGGGGGGCTACTTCTTAAGATCGGGAAAGCTGTGTCCAGTGTTGTCGATGCCGATCATATAGCTAGGGTCCCGAAGGATGAGCGTGATAGGTTTAATGGCGTCTTAAGGGGTATAGCTAAGCTACTGAAGCTAGCTGGGGTTGATTTCGGCTACCTCTATGAGGATGAGCCCTATAGCGGTTCTCTGCTTTACGAGCTTGGTTTGGAGGGTCTCTTCTCTAGGCATGCTAGGCGTGTTGTTGATACCTTTAGGAGGTTTGGTGTTAGGAGGATCATTGTTGTTGATCCACACACCTATTATGTGTTGGGCAAGATATATCCTAGATACGTAGATATGGGGGACCTCGAGGTGATCCACTATATAGATATGCTGCACAGATATATAGATCGGATACCCCTGAAGGGGATTCAGGGAGAGAGGTACACCATACACGATCCATGCCTGCTGGCTAGGTTCATGAAGATTATAGATCCTCAGAGGGAGCTTCTAGACAGGCTCAACATAGATCTCGTGGAGCCCCAGAGATCGAGAATAAAAACCAGGTGCTGTGGAGGTCCCCTGGAATCGGTATCACCAAAGCTCTCCAAGACCCTTGGAAGGGTTAGGGCGTCTGAGCTGGCGAGCTACTCCAGGAAGATCATAGCGATGTGCCCTATATGCATATCCAACCTAGTGAGGGGTGGTAGGGACCTCGATATAGAGATATATGATCTCTCGGAAATACTGGTTAGGGGTGCTGGGTAGGATGCCGACCACTTATAGGGATGTTGTTTCCAGAGCCCTGAGGTTTAGGGAGGATCCCAAGGCTGTTGAGCTACTCAACAAGGTGGTTAGCTCGGTTTCGAGCCGGGTCTATAGGGTTCTGGAATCATACCCCTACCTTGAGTATCTGGCTAAAGAGGTCTCCGAGGTTAAGAGGTACTCTATAGCTAATCTAGATAGGCTTCTTAAGCAGGCTATGGAGAGTGTGGAGAGGGTTGGCGGCCGAGCCTACCTAGCTAAAGACTCTGAGGAGGCTAGAAGGATTGTTGGGGAGATCGTTGGGGAGGGGCAGATCGTGATCAAGTCGAAATCCATGATCACGGAGGAGATAGGCTTGAGGGAGTATCTCGAGGAGAGGGGCAACGAAGTTTGGGAAACGGATCTTGGGATGCTGATCCTACAGTACCTCGAGGGGGAGAGACCTACCCACCCTGTTATACCGGTTCTCCATGTATCTAAGGAGCGTATAATCAGAGCTTTCAAGTCGAGGCTGGGGCTTAAAGATCTCGATGAGGGGTCCCCGCCAGAAAAAATCGTGGAGCTGGCTAGACGGATCTTGAGGGAGAAGTTCATCAAGGCGACTATAGGTATAACCGGGGCAAACGCGTTCGCCGCGGACTCGGGGGCTGTAGTCATCGTGGAGAACGAGAGCAATGCTAGGTTAACCTCTGCTCTGCCCCCGAAGCATATAGCTGTTACATCTATAGACAAGATCGTCCCAACACTGGGTGATGCCGTTAAGGTTGCTTTTGTGCAGGCGGCCTACACGGGGCTTTATCCACCAACATACATAAACATTATAGCCGGCCCATCGTCCACAGCGGATATCGAGTATGAGAGGGTTGTGGGGGCTCATGGCCCGCGGGAGTACCATGTGGTTTTCATAGATAATGGTAGGGTTGGCGCTCTAGATGATCCGGTGATGATGGATATGATGAGATGCATAAGGTGCGGCAGGTGCCTCATCGAGTGCCCAGCCTACCAGTCGTTCGGGCCCTCGTGGGGTTCTGGCCCGTATAGTGGCCCTATGGGTGTTGGTTGGATCTATATAACCAGGGGTATAGACGAGGCGGGACCCCTGAGTATGCTGTGCATGCATGCAGGCAACTGCGTTGAGGTCTGCCCCTTAAGCATTGATCTCCCAAGCATTATCCAGAGGATCAAATCCATGTATGTCTCCAGGATCATGGGATCCGAAGAGAGTTGATGGGCTGTCTAACCGATCAAATACTCTATCTACCCTCGAGAAACCTAGCCAGGCTGTATGTGCCCATAACCAGTAGGCTTAGATAGACTGTTGGAAAGACCAGGGTTAGAAAAACCGTGGTTATCGCTGTCCCAAGAAAGTATATTATGGGGTCCCCGCCCATTAGGCTTGATGCATACCCCTTAGCTGGAAGATCTATTAAGCCTATCTCCCCCTTGCGATAGATGATAACGATCTCGTTGAGGCCCGGGGTATCGATATGTATCGAGGCATCGTACCCCCTAATCCCGTACCAGGACCACTCCCTCACCGGCTCTATATCGATTGCCTCCCCATTCAGCTTTACCTCTATGATCTCTGTTGATTCGGGATAAGTGATCGTTACATTGTCCTCGCCATACACGTTTAGAAGCAGCCTTATCTCTCCGCCGCTTTCCGATATTCTTTTCTCGAAGTAATACTCCGTCAGTGTTCTTGGTGTGTGAATCACTAGATGTATCGAGTCCGACGCCATTACCCCTGGCAGATCGATCTTTATATCACACCGCGAATAGATGCAGGACGATGGAATGCTTATCGTTTTATCATACCTGAAGAGCCACCCAACGGACTCAAGGACAGCGGTTAGGTTCCTGCCCACGGGAAGCCCCCACGATATGTTCCTCATAACTATCGATCCGTTGATGCTCAAAGGATATATAGCTATAGGCTCGCCATCGCCAGCCTCTATATCAACATCGTAGAAGTGTAGCAAGCCATACCCCATGGGGCTTCCTGTGAGGTCCCTAACATAGATGTTTGGGTATGCGATACCCTGAGAATACACCGCTGAAGCCTCCGACGAGGCTATGTTTGTTGATAGGAACTCGACGAACCCTGGTAGCCCCGGGAGGGCTATGCTGAATACCACTATGAATGATATTAGTAGGGATCCTGATCTCCTGAAGATCCTTAGAGGAACAGAATAGAGCACTATACCCAGAGCAAGTATCTCCACACCCCTTGTATTGACAACCACACTCAAGATCTGGAGGGCCATAATGCTGGTTAAGGCGGTAGTAAGTATCGATACTGCAGAGGATATTAGGGGCCCAACAACACTCCCGAGGAAGCCCCCTAGCACGCTACCTAGGGCCTTGAGGGCGTTTATATAGCCTATAATTGTTGCTGTCTGAATACCGAACCATGCCCATAGCGGTGTCCATGAGATCCCTAGAACCCCCCTCACATACTCGATCGTGTTGAGTATAAGGGTAAAGCTACTGGCGAGGATCCATATGGCCAGGCTATCCTTGATCATGCCTAGCCCGATCTTCTTAACCGTAGTTATAGGTATTGGAAGGGCCTTTATAAGGTTCCCTAGAAAATAGTTGAGGAGACCGAGATAGAAGGCTAGCTCAAGAACCTCTGGGACTTGAAGGATCAACTCCACCCACTTCCCACGGGTTGTTGATTGATAACTGCTACGTGCCGGTCTGGTTCATTATGTTGGGCGGCTCAGGCACCGGGACCCCTATCTGCGACACTATATATGATATCAGGGAAAATATCGTTCCACCCATGGCCAGCCAGAACGCCGCCCAGATAGCATCTTCAATTAGGGAGTTCCCAGCCTTCTTTACCCTGGTTATTGGTATGGGCGCGCCCCTAAGGGCCCATCCAACTATCCATGTGAGCACAAATATCCCCCAGGCCGCAACCATCACCTGCAGGGTTAGCTGACGTATGAACTCTATTATCTCCATGGTTGACCCCAAATATTAGGTGGGGATTATAAAATGAACAGGGTGGAGAGTAATTATTTCTGCGAGAGCGAAGATCTCTAGGGACGCGGTTATAGGGAGCAACGTGCATATATATGGAGACACGGTCATCGAGCCAAGATCCATTATAGAGAGCAACTCAATAATAGGCAAGCCAGCAAGAGACTCCCACGATATCGATAGGGGTGGAAAAACATTTATTGGGTATGGCAGTATAGTTAGGGCCTCATCAATAATATACGAGCATGTAGTTCTAGAGAGGGAGGTGAGGACAGGGCACCACGTTATGGTTAGGGAACACACGAAGGTTGGTGAGAGAACAGTTATAGGGAGCGGAACAATTATAGATGGCAACGTGCACATAGGGAGAAACGTAAGCATACAGTCCGGGGTTTATATCCCGCCCAAGGTGGTTATAGGTAGCAACGTATTTATTGGGCCTAGAGCTGTGTTCACGAACGATAGATATCCACCGAGCGCAAGGCTCATCGAGACCGTTGTGGAGGATGGAGCGGTCATCGGGGCTAACGCAACTATTGTTGCTGGGGTCAGGATTGGGAGAAACTCTGTTGTTGCCGCGGGATCTGTTGTGGTTAGAGATGTGCCGAGCAACGCTGTTGTTGCGGGGGTCCCGGCGAGGTATATAATGGATCGTGATAGGTACGAAGAGAAAAAGAAAATTTACGAGGGTTCCCGAGGCGTGTAGATAAACTATTCAATATCCAAGGCTCCAACCTTAAAATATATCTATCCTCAAACCACTAATGAATAGCTAGCTAGATATAAAGCCGTATAGCGGTGGGGGAGATGATCGATAAGGTGTTGGAGCACCTGAAAAACCAGAACTGGAGAGAGATTACAGAGGAGATAGTAGCCTTCATAAAAAATACTATACAGCAGGCCAACGCCTCCGGGGCGGTTATCGGGCTGAGCGGGGGTGTCGACAGCTCTGTTACCGCAACCCTACTTGTTAGAGCTTTGGGGCCGGAGAGGGTTTATGGATTAATCATGCCCACAGGATTCACACCTAAGGCGGATGTTGAAGATGCAGAGTGGCTTGCCGGGTTCCTAGGGATAGAGTTCAGCAAGATACATATAGACCCCATCGTCGACTCATATATAAAGGCTACTGGAATCGGCAATTCTGATCGCTACAAGATCCCCCTGGCCAATCTGAGGGCTAGAGTTAGGATGACCCTCCTCTATCTACATTCGAACTCGAGAAACCTGCTGGTTGCTGGGACAGGCGATAAAAGCGAGATACTGCTTGGGTACTTCACAAAATACGGTGATGGAGCAGTGGATTTCCTGCCTATAGCCCACCTATACAAAACCCAGGTTAGGGAGCTCGGTAGGTTTCTTGGGCTACCCGAGAGGATATATATGAAGCCCTCATCGCCACAGCTCTATCCGGGGCATAGAGCCGTTGACGAGCTTCCCGAAGACTACGATATTCTCGACCCCATACTCTATTACCTGTTTGATCTGAAGAAAGATCCGGAAACCACAGCTAGAGAGCTCAACGTCAGCCCCTCACTAGTCACGGAGGTAGTTAATAGGTATGAAAAATCAAGACATAAGAGAGCGATGCCCCCA
>JALXCO010000023.1 GCA_026990885.1 Desulfurococcales archaeon | reverse complement strand
CCAGCGCGTCGTCCGTTATTTTGATGTCGTCCTCTATGATCTTTATCTTAATGATCTCTCTAATCTCGTCCTCGCTATACGGCTTTGTAGGAATAATTAGTAGCCTGTCTAGAAGGTCTAGAGGCATCCCGTGGGGTGATTCTTGGTCTGTCCCCCTTATTCTGGTTAAGCCCCGGTTAGTTGCCATAATTATTATTGGCGCGAACTCGCTTTCCATAGCTCTAGATAGGAAGCTGAACGCCTCTATATCCAGCATGTGTGCGTCGTCTATGAATAACACACCAGGCACCAGCTCTGCTTTTCCTTCCTCTATGAGTTTTCTCACCATTTCATCTACCTGCTTCCTCAACTCCGGATCTATTTCTCTCTCGCTCTCGAACCCGAATATCGATATGATCGATGCCTTTCTCAGCGCCATGTTCAGGTCGAGATCATATAGCGTGAATGTTCTCTCGATCTCTTTCTCCTTCTTTACCGGGCCCTTAGGGATCTCGACAACCCTTCTCATATCTATATCATACTTCCTTGACTCCTCACTTTTGGCTCTACCGCTCAAATGAACCGCTCCTGTCTGTGCATCGATCCATATCACATCACCCTTCCTAACCCCAAGCTCCAATAGCTGCTGGGTAACCTCCTGACCCACGTTTAGTGTTGCTTCATCATCTCGTGTTGCGAGGGTTATTATTGCTTCCCTAGGGATAGATGCGTATGGGTTGTATGGGTGCTTTAGCCTCTTTACCCTGATCTCCTTCACCATACCCTCATACACTATCCTGAATTCCCTGATCCTCACACCAATAGCCTTTCTTATAGCCTGCATCAAGACCTCAGTTTTCTTAACCTCACTTGAGTAAATCTCGGATCCCGTAAGCTCCACGAAGGGAGTGTCCTCCCCAAGCTCTCTAGCTACAGCAACCGCAAGCGCGGTTTTACCTGTACCTGGAGGTCCCACAAATAGTATTCCTCTACCAGCCATCTTGCCTTCCTTAATCATTTTAACTACTATACCGGCTGCCTCTCTAGCCTCGATCTGGCCGACTAGACCATCGGCTATAAGCTTCGCCTTCCCCTTCTCATCTAGGCCGAGACCCCTTATATGGGTGTGGGCTCCCCTACGCCTAACCGTGGTTTTTATCTCCCTAATGCCGACTGACTCGACCATGGCTCATCCTATATTATGAATTTATCATTAAAGACTATAAGCATGCTAACTATATGTTAAGGGTGAACACCATGGTTAACGTTGGTGAGAAGGCCCCTAATTTCAGGTTGCTTGATACAGATCTCAAGTACAGAGAGCTAAAGGAGTTCCTTGATAAAGGCAAGTTTGTTGTACTGCTATTCTTTCCGGGAGCCTTTACCTCTGTATGTACCAAAGAGCTCTGCACGTTTAGAGATAGAATGTCACTTCTAAACCAGCTAGATGCGGAGGTTATAGCTATAAGTGTTGACAGCCCCTTCTCACAGAAGGTGTTTAAGGACATGAACAAGCTCAACTTCACCCTGCTTAGCGACTTTAATAGGGAGGTTATTAGGCTCTACGATGTGGTCCTTCCAGATCTAGCTGGCCTCGGATTGAGAGATGTAGCCAAAAGAGCGGTATTCATCATAAGCCCGGATGGTGTTGTTAGATATAAGTGGGTGTCGGATGATCCTACTGTGGAGCCCGACTATGACGAGGTGTCAAAACAGCTCGAGGCTCTCAAGAAGGAGTTTGGTAAATAGCTTTATCTATATTGATACTTTTCATGGATACTCAACTACACAGTAGTAGTGGGGTCCCTCAAACAATACTATTCTTATTTTAAGATCTTTACCTTCTAAACCTAGACTATGATATATCTTGCTGGCTATATAGATCGCTATCTTCTCCAATGTGGCATTTACATCGTCGATCACTATTATCCTATCGAATATATCCTTAATCTTGCTGTATTTATCTAGAAGAGGCTTTGGCACTATTATAGCTCTATTGAGCTCCTTAATAACCTCTCTGGACTTCTCCTCGATCTCTCTCAGGTCAACTATATACCCATAGCTATTGAGGGAGCCACCCACCACCTCTACCCACAGCCTATATGTATGCCCGTGCGGCACCTCATCTATATCCATGAATCCCTGAGTTAGGTGGAGTGCTTCGAAAAATAGATCTTTAACTCCTATAGAGATTTTCATTCTACGTCACCGAATCTATGATACTAATTATATTTACTGATTTACGTATCTATATCGATATCTTTAGCATAAATATTATAAAAACTCGATCTATCTACGCCGATATTACGGACTAATTTTATCTCTAGATGTTAATTATATTTAAGCCACCATACAAAATAAAATGAAGGCACCACGAGAAGCAATCTATATGATCGTAACCATATAGACGGGTTTAAGGTTATAGATAAGAAACAGCCTTGCAGATACGGGCTAGAGGCCCTGCTTGTACTCCAGAATGGTGTGGTGCTCAAGGGCTGTGGATTCGGGAGTCCTGGAGCTAGAATAGGGGAGTTGGTATTCTCGACAGGGATGATTGGGTATCCTGAAGCCTTAACGGATCCTTCATATAGAGGGCAGATCCTGATCCTAACAAATCCTCTAATTGGAAACTATGGGGTGCCATGTGCTCGTAGACTGAAGAATGGTTTGCTGGCTAATTTCGAGTC
>JALXCO010000022.1 GCA_026990885.1 Desulfurococcales archaeon | reverse complement strand
CCCCTATATAGAGACCGTATACGGCTCAGGCATAGGCAGGCAGATCGTTCTTGAGGCGGTGCTAGCCAAACTGCTATCAGGCCGAGAGATAGGCTCATCAAACATAAATGCCGAGGTAGAGAGGCTGGCTGGGGAGCCGTGCCCCAGATACGTGGATGGAGAGGTATACGCCGGCATCAACGAATCGATCGGCACGGCATACTTCACAGCCAACAAGTGCCGAGAGTTCTTTGGCTGTGGAGCCAGGGCTGTGGTTTTTGAGGAGCTTCTCCACGCTGAGGTTTTCGCTGTGTATGGCGGGATATATGTTTTCAGGTCGCCCCTGGCTGATGGGGACCCCTACATACGCGGGAGGGTAGGCGAGGCGATAGAGACTCTGGAGAGTCTGGGCTATAGGGTTTATGCCGTTGCCGGCTGCAGGGATCCTTGGGTTAGTGCTCTCTGCCAGAAGATCCATGTATTGAGATGCCTATCTAGAGAGGTTGAGGCTAGAGGGATCGAGAGGCCCAGATTCACAAGCCATGGAGGGCTTAAAGAGCTCACCAGGCTAATATACATTGAGTAGATGCTAGATAGGGAATAGCCGGGGGTTGGTGTGTATGCTCAAGCATGTGATGGAGGTTGTCGAAGGCGATCGATAGGCCAAGCATAGGGGATAGAGATATAGAGAGACTCATACCAAAATGCAGCTACTCGAACCTGGAGATCGAGAAGATCGTTAGCGACGGCAGGACAATACATATAGTGAGGTACATCTATAGAGGTCCCCGGAGAGGTAGAGCTATAGCCGTTATAGGCAGGCTAGGCGGGGTTGGGGCCAGGCCAAGCATTGTCGGGCTGGTTTCCGATGCCGATGGAGCCATAGTTGCTCTGGCCCTCGCCAGAAAGATCTCTTATATGTGCATGTATGGAGACCACCTAGCCGGGGAGGTGTATATAGCCACATCTATATCCACACACTCGATCGTTAGGGATGAGAAGCCTGCCCCAATGATCTCTCCACCAATAGATCTCTACAGCCTGATCGAGAAGGAGCTAGCCTTCAAGGGCGATCCAGAGGCATATATATCTGTGGATGCAACCAAGGCAAACAAGATCATAAAGGTCGAGCACTTCGCATTAACCCCGGTAGTCGTTAGGGGATGGATAGTGCCTCCAAGCGAGGATCTGCTAGACCTATACACAGTGGTAACCGGGAGGGACCCCGCGGTAGTGCCCATAACCATGCAGGATATAGTCCCCTACACAACCCGGGTGAAGCACATAAACAGCATTCTCCAGGCATGGCTCTACACAGACAAACCAGTTATAGGGATAGCCACGACATCACCAAAGCTTGTCCCAGGATCAGCAACGGGAGCAACCAACGCCGTGAGCCTAGACATGGCCTCTAGATACATACTTGAGGTGGTTAAGGGCTTCAACTCTGGGGATATAGAGCTGTATAGCCGAGACGACCTCAGCGAGCTGGTCAGGGTTCATGGAGAGGTTAAGCATATACTCGCTAGGGGGCTTCTAGACGGGTAGAGAGACATATTACTGCTCAGCCAATCCACGGCTTACCCCAATCTATACCATGTCCCAATGTAAAAACGCTTTTTATACCGTCATAAATATTTCAACAGCATAAACTATTGAAGGGGTATCTATTCAGGTAGAGAAACCCACAGCCCTAAACACCCCGAAGCTCCTGGGGTATGGCGCTGCTGGAGGGCTGGTCGGCGCATTGCTTATGGATATAGTTCTTGTGGGCAGCAAGGTAGCTCTAGGCCTACCACCGCTAGCGGACTTCATGATTATGGGCATATTTGTCGGGGGCTCGGGCGCATCGGCGGTACCCGCAGGGATATTGGCTCACCACCTGTTCGGGGTGTTTGTTGGAGTTGTGTTTGTCCTCTCCATCCTCTATCTATCTAGATCTATAGGGTTCTTCAATCCATCAAGCCTCGGGAAGGCGGTGATGCTCGGCGTTCTGGCTGGGGTTGTAGTCTATATAGTCGCGTTCATCCCGACACTCATGCTTGGCTTCGCACCCATAATGGTTGGCTTGATGGGTGAGGCGGCGATGGCCATGATGCCGATCGTGCTTTTCCTGGGGTTTGTCGAGCATATCCTATATGGGCTGTCTATAGGGTATTTCCTTGGAAGATCACTGATGTAGAAGACTTAGAAGACTATATATTGGGTGAGGCGGTGGAGTAGATAGTATAGGGCTTAGCGGTGCGTTAATGATCGATGATCTTGATAAGAGGATACTTATAGAGATCCTTAAAAGCGGGCGGATCTCCCAGAGAAAGATAGCTTTCAAGCTGAACATATCGCCCCAAACCCTGAGCTACAGGATCAAGAGGCTCATAGAGAAGGAGATACTGAGGGATATACACCTATATATAAACCCAAACTTCTACGGGCTCTACAGGGGGTACGTCGCTACAGACGGCGAGCTTGATAGGGTTGAGGCGTCGACACCCATAGTCGCGGTGTTCGAGTGCATCGACGGGCTCTACCTGTATGAGGTTGCCTTCAGAGATATGAGGGAGTTCAACAGCATTGTATCGCTCAAGCTCCCCGGAAAGGTGTACGCGTCATTCATACCTAGCCAGAGCTTCCACCACAGATCACTTATAGATAGAGCCATAGTGGAGCAGCTATCCATCAACCCCAGGAGGTCC
>JALXCO010000021.1 GCA_026990885.1 Desulfurococcales archaeon | reverse complement strand
GTTCACCCTCCTAACCCTAACATCACGAATCACCCTGGATACCCTAGATACAGCATGCTCCACATAGTCAGGATCACGAAAATACATGATGGAGGACCCCCCGACATCGACAACAAGATCAGCATCGAGATCACCTAAATTAAATGAGCTACCATAGCTAACCTCAACAGCATAGCTAAAGCCCAAGCCGGAAACAAGCTCCCTTGGAGGTCCCTGAGCAACAACCCTTCCACGATCAAAAACAACTATATAGTCAGAAACAAGCTCAGCCTCTTCGGGTATATGGGTAGTTATAATAAAGGTTCTCCCCGACCTCTTAACATAATCCATATAACCCCAGAAAGCCTTCCTAGCAATAACATCGATACCAGATGTGGGTTCATCAAGGAAAACAACATCGGCATCGGAGGCTATAGCTGCGGCAGCTAGAACCCTCTGCTGGGTACCTAGCGATAGATCCGCGCATTTCCTATCTGAAACGCTATCTAAGCCGAAAACACTCAGTATATCTCTAGCCCTCCTCCTAGCCTCAGAGAAGCTAAATCCCCTCATAGCTAGATAGAAGTATATGAACTCGAAGGGGGTTACATAGCCCGGAAGAGCCCCTCCCTGAGGCATTAAAGCGATCAGCTCCCTAACCCTCCTAAACTCAGACACTACATCGTAGCCCAAGACCTCAACGCTACCTGAGGTTGGCAGAAGCTGTGTGGTTGCGATCTTTATAAATGTTGTTTTGCCAGCTCCATTTCTACCTAAGATAGAGGTTATCGTACCCTTATCCACGCTGAGATCAACACCCCTCAAAGCTTCAACGCCTCCAGGATAGATCTTCCATAGAGACCTGGAGACCAGAGCCTTAGACATGATCCATCACCAGTAATGGGGGGACCCCCATTAATAAGCTAGAGTTTAGGGCGTGCTACATGCTTAGAGCCTATAAGATAGCATTCAACATGCTTCACCTTCAATATATATTCAAGAAAACTATTATACAACACGATCTATAATGCTCGACGAGATCGTGAGCCACATAAAAAGCAACTGGAACGAGATCCTGGAAGACATGCTTGAATTCATGAGAATGCCAAGTGTATCTAGAACAGGTGAAGGTATAGAGGATACGGCTAAATATCTGAAAGACTATATAGAGGATAGGCTAGGTGGATCTGTACAGCTGCTGAGATACGGAGGACACCCGATAGTCTACGGGTATAGCGAGGGGACCTCGGATAGAAGGCTCATAATATACAACATGTACGATGTTCAGCCTCCAGATCCCGTAGATCTCTGGGAGGTCCCGCCATTCAGTGCGAGGATAGTTGATAACAAGATCATAGTTAGGGGAGCTCTAAACACCAAGGGACCCCTCATAGCGCAGCTAAAGGCTCTGGAAATCATAAAGAGGCTTAGAGGCGATCTACCGCTAAACCTGATCTACGTTATAGAGGGTGAGGAGGAGCTTGGAAGCCCATCAATTCCGAAGCTGATCCAGGATAGAGAGAATGAGCTGAGAGAGGCTGAAGGGGTCTACTTCCATTTCGCGTGGGAGCTTGAGGAAGGTAAACCGCTTATCGTGCTTGGCACGAAGGGCATATTCACTTTTAGGCTTAAAGCTAGAACATCGGATCTTGATGTGCACTCCTCCCATGGGCATGGATTGATCAATCCAGGAGTGAGGCTTATGCAGGCGGTGCTCTCCATGGTTGATGAGAGGGGAAACGTGCATATTGATGGATTCTACGATGATGTTGTTGAGCCTGATGAGAAGGATATCAAGTATATCAATGATCTTATGGAGGCGTACAGCTTCGAGATGCTCGCCAAGGAGTACGGGATCCATACGCAAAGCTATAGGGGTAGAGAATGGTATCTGAGAGTATTCTATAGGCCAACAATAAATCTAAACGGATTTAAAGCAGGGTATGTTGGTAAAGATGCAAAGACCATTGTGCCTGCAGAGGCTGAAGCACTACTGGATGTGAGGCTTGTGCCAAACATGGATGTAGACAAGACCAAAAGGCTGATTAGGGAGCATCTAGAGAAGAGGGGCTTCAAAGATATATCTATAGAGTTCTCGGCCGGAGGATATAGATGGTCGAAAACAGATCCCGATAGCCGTCTCGCTAGGGCAGCTGCATCCACCTATAGGTACCTCAACTATAAGCCCTATACAGTTCCGATGCTCCCTGGATCAGCTCCTATGAGCCACTTCAACTCTATCGGGCTACCAACAGTATCCGCAGGACTGGGGCATGGTGGAAGGGTTCACGCACCAAACGAATACATAACCGTTGATGGTCTCCAGAGATGCCTATTGTCAGCGGCTATCTTCATGCTGCAGTATTCGAGCATCTAACACCTGATATATGCCTCCAAACCATAACACTCAATGAGGCAGGTATCCTATGGTGATGTGGTTTGGTTGCTAGATTAGAGATCGATAGAAACAAAAGATGCATAGATCAACAGGATATATGCCACAACAGGTGGCACCCCGATATCAAGCCCGCCCTGGAGGTTTCACAAGGCGATATAGTTGAGGTAGAAACACGCGATGCCTTAGATGGGCAGATAACGGACTCTTCAAGTCTGGATGATGTATCTAGCGCTGACCTAGGTGTTGTTCACCCTCTCACAGGGCCCATATACATTAAAGGGGCCGAGCCCGGAGACCTGCTTGTTGTGGAGGTGCTGGATATAGCTCCAGACACATTTGGCTTCTCAGTATCTATCCCGGGCTTCGGTTTCCTGAGGGACATATTCAGCAAGCCGATTAAGGTTAGATGGAACATAGATAAGGGATACGCAACATCAAGGGATCTGCCCAACATCAGGATCCCTGGGGACCCCTTCCTAGGCGTTATGGGTGTTGCTCCGTCGAAGGAGCTTCTGGAAAGGATCTCTAGCAGAGAAAAGAAGCTCATGGAGAGGGGAGGGTTTGTTCTCCCACCAGATCCCAGGGGCGCTGTACCTCCCAACGAGCCTATAGCTAGCGAGGGATTGAGAACAATACCTCCAAGAGAGAATGGCGGGAACCTCGATATAAGACATTTCTCGCCGAAATCAAAGATATACTTCCCGGTATTTGTGGAGGGAGCATTGTTTTCTGTTGGCGATGCGCATTTTGCTCAGGGTGATGGCGAGGTTTGCGGTACAGCTATCGAGATGAGATCTAGGGCCAGGCTAAGGTTTAGCGTTATTAAGGAGGGGGCCAAGAAGTACGGGATCAACACCCCAGTATATAAGCCCTCAGAATCATCGGTAAGGAGATTTACTGGGTCGAAATATATAGCTGTATCTGGCACAGGTGTGATCGGTGATGTCAACGAGTCTGAAAACGCGACTCTATCGGCTAGGCATGCCCTTCTAAACATGATCGAGCTTCTAACTAGGGCTGGATATACTAAGGAGCAGGCGTATATTATAGCTAGTGTAGCTGTGGATCTTAGGCTCAGCCAGGTTGTTGATGTACCGAACTTTACTGTGTCGGCATTCCTGCCGCTAGAGATATTTGTTGAGGTCCCTGACTTCCTGAAGGAGATCTCAGGATCTAGCTAAATTTTTTAACTATACCCACCAGCTTCTTTATCGACACAGCATCTTTCTCTCTGAGGAGACTATATCTATAGATTTTCTCGAGCTCGTGTGCTAGACCTCTAGGTATTCCGGATCTTGAAAGCTTATACTTAAACCTGAGATACGATATATCCGCCTTAACATTCATATATATCTTGATCCATACATATAGAGATGCAAGCTTAAAGGCTAGAAGCGCACCAAACAAAACAACATATACTACAGCTAGAGCTATTAGTCTGAGCACAGACATGTGCCTATCCACTATTTTCTATACAGCTCCTCAAAGTATATTTAGCTATCTTTCCG
This sequence comes from Desulfurococcales archaeon, assembly GCA_026990885.1. Lineage (GTDB taxonomy): Archaea > Thermoproteota > Thermoprotei_A > Sulfolobales > AG1 > WANO01. Next base: position 5,125 of record JALXCO010000021.1, on the reverse strand, counting down.
CTACCCACTCTAACAACTATACCAAGCTCCAGAAGCTCCATCAGCCTGTTTCTTATAGCGCTCCTGGATGATGTACCCCGTAGCATTTTCACTGCTCTGGTTATCTCTGAAACGTTTCTGGGATTGCAGTCTGATAGGGATTCAACTATATTCCTAGTTAGGCTACTGTACCTACCCAGGGTAGCTAATACATGTATAACCCTGTGTGAAGCCTCTAAAGCCGTCAATGCGGGAAGCGAGAGTCTGGATATAAGCCTTACGGCTGTCTCTATACTTGATTCATCGATATTTAGCCTATTGATTAGCTTCTCAAGCTCGTTAACTCTGTTGAGAAGTTTAAGTAATAGCCTCTCTAACCTCTCCAGCTTCTCATAGAGATCCTCCTCCATCCCGCTGAACCACTCTAAAACATTTCGGCAATCACTATAACTGGTTTATTCACTTCAACTCCTCAAGCTTCTTCACTATCTTATTTATTTCATCAGCTATCTCGGGCCACTTATCCTTGATTTTTTCCAGATCTTTTACTATAGCATCAAAATCAAATTTCTTCTCAGTATACCCCCTCCTGCCTTTACCTATTGTGCCAGAACTTATGAAGTCCAATATAGATCTTATACTTGGAAGCGACTCCATTTTCCTCGCAAAGTATTCTTTAGTCATTTTCTCTGCCATATCATCAGGAATACCCTGAGATACTAGTTTTCTATAGAATTGAGCTATATCTTCGCCAAGCTTAGCTCCATCATACGATGAGAAAATCGTGCTTATCAGATCTAATATAGGTTGCTTTATATCAGATACGAAATCGGATATGGCTTTAAACACTTCTCTAAGCATCCGTATATCCTTTAGATCTTCATCGAGCTCGCTCATATTCTTGTTGCTTTTGTTTTCCATGATGTATTCACCAAGATATAATATGGTTGGCCACTCTATTATGTGTAGGTGGCTACAAAAGTACAGATATCTAGACAAACCGAAATATACCGTAAAGCTATACAGTTATATTTAGGCTAGCTAATTTAAACTATAGCCCTCACCTGACGTGGTAGATATGATTAAAGTATGTGTATTAGGGGGTTCAGGCTATACAGGTGGTGAGTTGCTTAGATTCTTTTCATTCCATAAGGGTGTTGAAGTTACATATGTTACGTCGAGGGAACATGTAGGTAAGCCTATACAGTATGTTCACCCGAATCTAGGAAGCTTCTATAAAGGTCTTAGATTCGAGAGACTCGATATAGATTTAATTCTAAACAGATGCGACCATGTATTTATATCTACACCGCTAGAGGTATCCCTAGAGATAGTGCCCAAGCTTTTTGAATCCAACATAGGTGTTGTTGATCTTAGTCCAGCGTTCAGGCTTAAGGATCCTGAAACCTTTAAAAGGTACTACGGCATAGATCATCCATATCCAGATCTTCTCGAGAAATTCGTCTATGGATTGCCTGAGCTGTATTTCGATAAAATCAAAAGATCGAGATATATAGCTTCTCCAGGATGCAACGCTACAGCATCGATTCTTTCGATAGCTCCCTTAAAAGATCTAAAGAAACTGGATAAAGTTGTGATAGTAATCGATATAAAAGCCGGCAGCAGCGAGTCAGGATCGAAACCAACACAGTGGGATCACCATCCCGAAAGAGCCTCATCGGTTAGGCCATACTCACCAGTTAGACACAGGCATCTAGCAGAGATAATACAGTTCCTATATGACTATAGAATAAAAATAGGAAGCATCCACATGATCCCCCACGCAATCCCTATAGTTAGAGGGGTCCTCGCATCAACACATATCATTGGTATAGACAACTACCGCTTTGAAGATATCTCTAGAGCCTATAGTAGGTTCTACTCAAAGTCTCTATTTATTAAGGTGTATTGGTACCCACAGATTGTTCCAGATGTCAGGAACGTTATAGGTACTAACTTTGCTGAGCTAACTGTCGTGGGTGGGGGTGAGGGTTCTAGAGTGAGTGTCTTTACTGCTATAGATAATATGGGTAAGGGTTCTGCGGGTCAGGCTATTCAGGCATTTAATATATCAGCGGGTTTTGAGGAGTATGAGGGTATATGGATACCGCCTATAAGACCTATATAGAGTGGATCCTTTATTTCGGCTTTCTGAGAACAATCATGGTGTATGTTGAGGCCACGCCCTGAATAGATCTAATTTTGTCTATGCATCTATTAAGATCGTTCATGTTTCTACCCCTAATAAAGGCTATTATATCGTACTCTCCAGTTATCTCGTATACATCCTCAACACCCTCGACGTCATTAAGGATCTTGAACGATATCTCTGGAGTTTTCGATAGTGTACTTGTTTTAACGAGTACAAAGGCCTTAATTTCGCTTTCTAGCTCGTAATCTATAGTGAATCTTTTTATTACTCCCTCCCTTACTAGCTTATTTATTCTCTTCCTAACTGCCGTTTCACTTATGTTTAGCTCCTTTGATAGCTCTGAATAAGATGCTCTTGAGTTCATTCTCAGCAGATCTATTATTTTCATGTCTTTTTCATCAATCTTCATGACTTATCGGTTAAAATATAGGATATGCAGGTTATAAATATGAACCATATAGTACTGCATAATGTTTATTTTCTGAATACTGATTGCATGATGATAAATGATATCGATATCTTTGGAGATTTAAATTTATAAGGGGAAAACTCATGATCTACAATAATTCGGTGGAAGCATGAGAAAAGCTAGGTGCCCAATATGCGGATTTGATGTAGAGCTGGATGACAATGTTGTTGAGGGTGAGCTTATAGATCACGATTGCGGAGTCACCCTCGAAGTTGTTGTGGAGGGCGATAACCTGTCTTTGAAGCCCTTTGAGGGTGTAGGAGAGGATTGGGGAGAATAGCTTTAGGTGGTTGGCTACGAAAGTAGCTATTATCCATACAGCTATACGCTGGGAAGAGAAAGCTATAATGAGGGCCTTAGATAGGTGTGGTGTAAGCTATATAATGCTTGATCCAAGAAAGGAACCTATAGATCTTTCCGGTCATGAAAGATATGTAAACGTTCTATTTCTTCAAAGATCGATTAGCAGAACACTAGCTTTAACCACATCACTTCTTTTTGACCTTATGGGCTACAACGTAATCAATAGAGGCTTCCCCACCCTTGTGTCTCAAAATAAGGTTTTAGCCCTTGCAACGCTTAGTAGAGCAGGTGTTAGTGTCCCTAGATCCTATATGATATACGGGTACGACTCAGCCAAGAAGGCTGCTGATAGGCTGAGTATGCCATTTGTATATAAGCCCTCGAATGGTAGTTGGGGAAGGTTTATCAGTTTAATAAGGGATCATGAAGATCTTAGAATAGTCTCAGAGTTCATGGAGGTTCTTCATGATCCTTTTATGAAGGTATCGTTGGCCCAGCAGTTTATAGATAAGGGAGATAGAGATATACGAGTAACTGTTGTTGGCGACCATGCCTATGCACCTATATATAGGGTAAACAGGGATCACTGGATCACTAATACAGCAAGAGGAAGCGAGGCTGTGGCTGCGGAATTAGATCCTGAGCTCGAGGAAATAAGCATTAGGGCGGCTAAAGCTATCGGTGTTGAGATAGCTGGGATAGATATTTTCGAGGATAGATCTGAAGGCTATATAGTGAATGAAGTTAATCCTGTGCCGGAATTCAAGAATGTCTCTAGAGTTACGGGGGTTGATATAGCTTCTTTGATTGCTGAGTATATTGTGGGTAGGTTGAAGAGGTAGATCCTGTTGGTTGGTGTGATAAGGTTTTATCGCCCTAAGAATATTAAGCTCGTTAAGGCGCTCAATCAGTATGTTTGGGATTCGTATGGAAGGAAATATCTAGATACTCATAATGGTAATGGTGCTGGCTTCCTTGGGCACCACAACAAATATGTTGTCAAGTCCATAAGGGATCAGCTGGAGAAAATATATGTAGCTTCAATAATGTTTGATACAGATATTCTTGAAGAAGCAATTACCTCCCTGGGATCTATTCTTCCTAAATACGTAAGCCACGTTTACTTTCTCAATAGCGGTTCTGAGGCTGTTGAGCTCGGTCTAAAGGTAGCGAGATTTCTTACTAAAAGATCTAAAATACTGTATTTTACAGGTTCTTTCCATGGAAGGACACTGGGTGCCCTTTCGGTTACATGGAATAGAAAATATAGATACGGTATTGATGGCCTAGATCTAAGGACTATCCACCTTCCATACAATAATGCTGAATATATTGAGAAGATAGATCATAGAGATCTAGCAGGGGTAATAGTAGAGCTTATCCAGGGCGAGGGAGGCCTAAATGTTGCTAGTAGCGAGTTCATTAGCGCTATCGAGGAACTTAGAGATAGAACAGGATCTATACTGATAATCGACGAGATACAGACCGGCTTCGGTAGAACAGGATATAGATGGCTTCACGAGAAATACAACATAACCCCTGACGTGCTTCTAGTAGGTAAGTCTATAGGCGGGGGATTCCCTGTTTCTATAGTGGCATTAAATAACGGCCTAGATAAAGAGCTACCCGCTGGGTTTCATGGATCTACATTTGGAGGAAACCCTATTGCTCTAGCCGCCATAAAGGGTTCAATTAAAGCCTTCATTAAAGATAATGTAGTTGATAGAGCTAGAAGTATGGGCACAGTTTTAAATAGAAGACTTTACGATGATCTTGTTGAGAAGGGTATAGTTAAGAGAGTTAAGGGCATGGGTCTAATGTTGGGCATTGAAGTCGGTAGGAGGGTTGAGGAAGTTATTGATTGCCTGCAGAGAAGCGGTGTTCTTGCTTTAAGATCTGGGGAAACTATAGTTAGGTTTCTGCCTCCATATATGATCTCTTCCGAAGATATTGATCATCTGGTGGCTAGCGTTGAAAGATGCGTGTCTCGACCTGCTTAAGGAGCTTTTAAACATATATAGCCCATCTGGAGAGGAGAGCAAAGCCGTGGAATTTCTTGTTGATCGAGTTAATGCTCTTGGTTTAAGATCTTATATAGATCAGTATGGAAACTACATAGCATCTTTTGGTGAAGGCAATCTAACAATCACCTTGATATCCCACATTGATACTGTTCCAGGATACATAGAGGTTTCTATCGATAACGATAGAATATATGGTAG
>JALXCO010000020.1 GCA_026990885.1 Desulfurococcales archaeon | reverse complement strand
CGTGGGTATCCATCCCGAGTTCTTCATCTGTGCCTTTAATTCCTTTGAGTCTTTCACTATGTTTACTAGGTGCTCAATCTTTCTTTTCGGGATATTTATTTTTCCCTTGTTTTTTTCTCTACCGCCTCTCATTGCGGGTCTCAGCTTAGTCTCTGCATCATATACTCTAGAGTTTTTATAGATATATTTCTATATTGCGGTAATTTAAGTGGTGATTTGTTGGGTAGTGATCCTGGGCCTGTCTCGGCGATCTCCAGCGAAAGGGTTAGGCTTATTATAGATTCCTGGAGCTATAGATTTGGCTTAAGGACTTTCGGCGGTGGATTCATTAGGTGTATACTTGTCTTTTCGGAGAGCCACCTAGTAGTTGTCGAGACCAGCCATGTGGCTACATCGCCTCCTCCGTGGTACGGTGGCCTGGCTAGATGGGCTAGTAGCCACTCAAGCGGCCTAGACGCCATAGCTACCGGCGTCTTCTGGGGAATTATTGAGGCTATAATTAGAAGATTTAGAGGGGACCCCGAGGCTAAATTGGTTGATGAATTTGAATACTTAATAGGCTTGTCGAAGAGGTCTCCTGAGACAGGGAGGGCTCTAGATGAGATTACGGATCTGCTAAGAAAGAGCGGGATCAAAAAGGTTGCTCCCAAGTATGTTTATTCATACAGCGAGATAGGTGATGTCAAATTGAATCTCAATAATAAAAAGAGGTACTTGGTAATCGAATTTACGGCGCAAGGAAAAAAGCATAAATATATAGTATACCACAGAGACTGGAATAGGATAACGGAGCTTAGCCAGCAGCTAAAGAATATTCTAGGAGTAAATGCCTTGTAGGAAAGTAAGGCGGATTATTGTAGATATGCTCGCGGACTATAAATAGGTATTGGGAGTCTGCTCTCGCTAGAAGCCTAAGTTGATATATGTAGTTATGTGGTGGACCCGCCGGGATTTGAACCCGGGACCTCTCGGGTGCAAACCGAGCGCTCTTCCGGGCTGAGCTACGGGCCCCTCTTTTACGTGTTCGTGTTCCAGTTATTTATATTTCTCTATCTAGGATTATTAATTTTATATTTTGCTCTTGATCCGTATATTCGTCTTCTTCGGTTTTGCCGTTTTCAGCCATGGGCTCCAGGCGGGGTTGGGGCACTCGCTTCTTTTTCTGCATAGTATGCAGCATGTTGGGCATATGTTGTCTGATGGCTGTAGATAGCATCTTTTCACACCTATATATGTTCCGCACCAGTCGCATCTCTCCCAGTATATGGTCATTTTTACCACTAGCCATTGATTAATCATGTCTTTACTATATTAAGTAGTATAGCTGAATATATTGATAGATTCTATTTCTTAATTTGGTATATAATGATGTATGATGATGGCGACTACGCTAGCGCTAGAAAGAATCTAGTTAAGCGGCTAGAGGTTATGGGGTATATCAGATCACGTAGGGTGGCTGACGCTTTTCTGAAGGTTCCAAGAGAGATTTTTGTTCCTGAGGATCTTAAGCGGTTCGCCTACGACGATCGACCCCTACCCATAGGGTTCGGCCAAACTATATCAGCTCCGCATATGGTTGCTATAATGGTTGAGAAGCTTAATCCCGGGAAGAGGGATCTTGTTCTCGAGGTAGGTTCAGGAAGCGGATATCTCATAGCTATACTAGCTGAAATAGTTGTGGATGGCTATCTGATAGGTGTTGAGATACATCCTGAGCTAGCGGAAAGATCTGTGGAAAGCCTAAAGAAGCTAGAGCTAACCGATAGAGTATCTATTATAGTGGCTGACGGCACGCTATTCACCAGCGGCAGAGAAGTGTTTGATCGAATAGTGGTTAGCGCTGCAGCGCCCGAGGTCCCCCACAATCTTCTATCCATGCTTAAGAGAGGTGGTAGAATGGTTATCCCGGTGGGTACAGATATACAGTACCTCCATATAATAGATAAAGATCCCAGTGGAAAGATCAATATATATAGAAGCGAGCCATGCCTATTCGTGCCTCTAAGAAAACTCTCCTGATCTACCTATCCATAAACCCCACAATCCTTCTCCTGCTATGGCTATACTCTCCCTGGCCCTTGAACCTCTCCTCATACCACACATTACCTCTCTCATGATACCCTCTAGCCTCCCAGTAGCCATCTATATAGCCGTCTATAAACATGATCTTGTTTAGCCACTTACCACTCTTCCACCCATATAGATGAGGTATTATAATCCTGGCTGGGAACCCCTGCTCAATGCTTAGAGGCTTATCATTGATCATTAAAGCAATAATCGCCTTTGGCGATCTTGCATCCTCAATGGGTATCACAGTCGTGTATCCATCAAGCGATACAGTATATAGCCACTTAGCTTTCTCGCTAACCCTTGCCATGTCCATGATCTTTTTAAGGGACACACCCCTCCATTTAACGTTTCTCACGCTCCAACCCGTTACGCAGTGGAAATCATCGACATACTCCATATCGATCATGTTAACGAGTTCCTTATAGCTTAAGCTCAACTTGTTGTCCACAAGACCATCTACAACAAGCCTATAGGCTTCTATATCGACCTTAGGTATGCCAAGCTCAGCGTATATTATGAACTTGGGAATCCACTTCTGCCCTGGGGGTGTTCTCTCCTCTATAGCTCTCTGTGTAGCCATAGCAACCATACCTCTATCTAAAATACTATCTTTATAGAGTTTAAATTATTG
>JALXCO010000019.1 GCA_026990885.1 Desulfurococcales archaeon | reverse complement strand
GACCTGATAAACAAGTACAGGGATAGCGAGCTAATTTACACATACATGTTAGAGATGGCAAATGTGGGACATACCGAAGAGGCAATAGAATTCGGAAAGAGAGTTGTTGATTCCGATAAAGATGGGTTCGTTAGCTTAGCTCTCGGAAACCTCTACGAAAGAAATAAGGATTTAGAAAGGGCTTTGGAGTTCTACGAGAAAGCTTACAGAACCAATCCCAACAACGGATACTTCGCCTTCAACTACGCAAGGCTCTTGGAGGCTCAAGGTGAGGTTAAAAGAGCTTACGAGATATACAAAAAACTCTACACCATGGAGGTTGAAAATCCGATTATTAGAAATATGGTAAGAGAAAGGGTCAGGTTTCTTGAAAGTGCTCTTGGGGGGTAAAGCAATGAGGACTAAAAGAGGCTTCACACTCGTAGAGCTGGCGATAGTTCTCGTGATAATAGGCCTGCTGATAGGTGCAGGTGCGGGCCTGATGAACGTTTTGGTAAAGAGGGCAAAATACAACGAAAGTAAGGAAATTATAAATGCCGTTGCAGAGGCCATAACCAGTCAGGTTGCCTCCTCCGGACTTCTGCCGGACAGCTCAGGCTTTAATAGCGTAGCTCCCTCCAAGAAGGACTCTTACGGAAAAGACCTCGTATACGTTTACGACACTACCTTGCCCTCCTCCAATATATGTGGCGTCAGCTCATCGTCAATATCGGTTGAGGTCTGTCCCGATGCGGGGTGTTCCACCCCTACACAAACGGTCAACAACGTAGCCTTTCTGATAATCAGCAGCGGCCATAATAAGAATATACAAACCTCTACCTCTACCACGAGCACGATAAGAGTTTACACCTACGGTGTGCCTAACATTGACGATAACACTTCCGATATGAACCGTCCAGAGGAGTACGACGATATAGTTAAGTGGGTAACGGTAGACGAGCTAAAATCCGCAAGGAAGTGTGAGGGACTCGTCATAACCTCACCTACCACATTGCCGCCTGCAGAGGAAGATGCCGGGTACTCTTACAAGCTGGAGGCCAGCGGCGGGGTTCCGCCCTACTCCTGGAGCGGTAGTATAGGAAGCGGCCTTTCCCTGGCTTCAAACGGAGTTATAAGCGGAGTGGCCAATACAAATACCGGCTCCACCGGAGTGGTCTCTGGCTGCTCAAGCAACATATCCTTTACCGCCACCGTAAGCGATTCCGCAGGTCAAACCAGAAATCAAACTTTCAACATTCCCGTCAACGCTCGCCCGGTAGAGATAATAACCAACTCGTTGCCTACCGCATCGGAGGGAGCCTCTTACTCCGCCAAACTATCCTCAATAGGGGGAGACGGGAATTATACCTACAGCATAGTCTCGGGTTCACTACCTCCGGGTTTATCCCTCAACTCATCTACCGGAGAGATAAGCGGAACCGTAAGTATCTCCGATACCGGATGTTCGGAGTCTGGGAACGTGTTTAACTTCGTGGTGCAGGTCAGCTCTTGTACTACACACACAAAGGGATTTTCAATAACCGTTAGAGACCCGGACTGCTACACCAGCAGCAGCGGAGGAGGTAGCGGTGGAGGAGGTAGCGGTGGAGGAGGTGGAGGAGGTGGAGGAAGTGCCACAGCTTCCATACTCATAACCAACAACCTATCTATAGCTCTAACCGATTTCCAAATTAGGGTAGATATGACAAATGCCATATCTTGTGTAGGAAACAACTTTGATATAAAAAGAGGAGGGTCATCGGTTCCCTTCTGTCTTGAAAGAGCTTCAGGAGAGTGTATAACCAACACAAGCTTATGGGATTCCTCCTACGTGTGGATTAAGATACCGGCTCTACCTCCCAATGGCTCATTAACTTTGAGCGTAGTTCAAAACTCCTCAACAGGAGCAGACCCTCCATCTCAAATATTTGAGCTTTACGATGACTTCAACGACGGCGATGTGAGCGATTGGGGAACCGCAGGTGCAACTATTCTTCCTACCTCCTTAGGAACCTCTATAGTGTTGCAACTCCTTCCCGACAGTGCAACCAATTTTAAACATATCGCTTATCCAACAACCCAATCCTTTTCCCTAACTGAATACGTAGCTGAAGCTCGCATATACGATTCCAACCCTGCAGGAGGTTTGATGTTCCACTACGTTGATGATAATAACTGGTGGGGTCTGGAACATTACGTAGGGGGAAACAGAGATATCTTCAGACCTTACGTGGCCGGTTCTGACAAGGGATGGGTTTATACCAGAGGTCCCGTATCTATATCCTCTTCCTCTTGGTATAAGGTGAGGGTAGATGCACTTCCTAACAGGTTCAGAATGTACATAAACGATACCTTAATCTGGGACAGACCGGTTGGCAGTTCGTATCAGGTCTTCGGATACTCAAAGGTAGGCTTCGTGGAACACAGATGGTTCGGTCCCCTGTACGCCGATTGGATAAGGGTTAGAAAATACGCCCTTGTGGAACCCTCGGTAAGCGTCAGCTGTCCGTGAACCTTCCTACTTTCTCAAAATCTCCGAAAGCATCTGGATAACCGTATCTATCCTCTGGTTTATACTCTGATTGATAAAGTCTATCTTCTCATTTGTTCTTTTCATTTCATCTTTTACCTCTTGCCTGAATTGGTTCATTTCATCTTTCATTTCCTGCCTGAACTGGTTCATTTCTTCCTTGATTTCCTGTCTGAATTGGTTCATTTCTCCCCTAA
>JALXCO010000018.1 GCA_026990885.1 Desulfurococcales archaeon | reverse complement strand
AATATAAAATACCATACCTACTGCTTGAGGAATAACATTATGCGTGCATCGATCATATCGATAGGCAATGAATTAACCCAAGGAAGAGTCATAAATACCAATAGCAGCTATATAGCCAGAAAATTAACGCTCCTGGGGTTCGATGTTGTATTAATAGCTTCGGTTCCAGACAGCAAAGATCTCATAAAAGAGATACTGAATATCGCTACAGCAAACTTCAGCTCCAATATAGTGATAACAACAGGCGGACTAGGCCCAACATACGATGACATAACTAGTGAAGCGTTATCGGAATACCTTAATGAGGATCATGAGCTGAATGATACGGCTCTTAAAATGATCAAACAAAAATATGAAGAAAAAAACCTAGAATTAACTCCAGAAAGAATCAAGATGGCATATATGCCAAAATCAGCATCTCCCATACCAAATCCCGTTGGAACAGCACCTGGAATATTTATTGAAAGAGAAAATCTAACGCTGATAGCTCTCCCAGGGGTCCCTGCAGAGATGCAGGCGATGTGGGAACGGTATGTTGAACCTAAATTAAAGAGGTTTGCAACCAGAAAAATCAGCGAAACCACAGTAAAAATAAAGGGTATTCCTGAATCTTCAGCGGCGTCAATAATAAATAAATATGCGAGAAAAGATCCTAGAGTATATATAAAGTCCCATCCGAAGGGGTATGAGCTGGATAAGCCGGTTATAGATCTTTATATAATGGCTTCAGAACGGGACGAGATATCATCAAGGAATCTTTGTAGAGATATATGCAGGGAAATAACTCTCGAGCTCAAGAATAATGGGGCGTTGATTGAAGGCGACCCTGATGAAATCTGTAAATGCTAGATTCGCAATTTAAAGGATATAATATTAGACCGATATATTAATTAGACCCTTTTTAATCTCTTATAAATCTGGGGTTTAGTTATTGGCCCAGGAATCTCATGAGGAGCATAGCGAGGAAATTCTGGAAGAAGATGAATTCTCTGAAACCATAGCTGAAGAGACCGGAGGGGAGGAAGCGGAGGTAGAATCAACAGAGCTTGGCTTTAGCTTAGAGCAGATAAACCTCATGATCTCGGTAACCGAGATATGGGATTCGGTAATAGAGGGTAAAATAAGTATAGACGATGCTAAAACCCAGCTAATGACACTAACAAGAAAGCTAACTAAATACACAAGCAAGGAAAAAGAAGAAAAAGAGATCCAGGAAAAGAAAGCGGCCACGAAGAAAAGCAGGAAAGAAAAAACAAAAAAAGCACAAAAGAAAAGCAGCAGTTCTAGAAAGAAGAAAAGATAGAGGAGCCGATGAGCGACTGGAACGCATTAAAGCAATATCTCCACCAAAGAGTACTCTATATTATTGAAAAATTAAACTATAGAAAGCCAACAGCTATTCAAGCCAAAGCAATACCAATTATATCTGCTTCCACCAAAGACATATTAATTATTGCGCCAACGGGGAGTGGGAAGACCGAGGCAGTAATATTTCCGGTAATAAGCATCATATTAAAGAATAGAAGCAGGTATGGTAGACCTTCTATACTATATATAACTCCTTTAAGAGCTTTAAATAGAGACCTAAAGCATAGACTGGAATATATTTTCGAGGCCTCAGCGCTCACTATGGCGATCTGGCATGGAGACACAAGCTATAAAGTTAAGAAGAAGATATCTGAAAAGCCCCCTGATATGATTATTACAACACCCGAGTCTCTTCAATATATATTAGTCAATAAAACCCTAAGAGAAACACTTAGGAATGTTAGATTCGTGATTATAGACGAAGTACATGAGCTGCTAGATAGCGAAAGAGGTTGTGAGCTCAGCTGTGGCATTGAACGGTTAAAGAAAATAGCCAATGATCGATTAAGGATATTTGGTTTATCTGGCACTATAGGTGATCCATTTAAAGCTGCAGAATTTATAGCCGGTAGAGTAGGGCTTGTCGAGATAATAAATGTCTCTGGATATAAAAGGTACCATATAGATGTAAAGACACCTTACTCAAAATATGAAAGTGTTAAAAAACAAGATCTAAAGGATGCAACCCTTAAACTGGGTGAAGGCTATAGCTATGATAGAGTGAGACTTCTTATAGATGAGATCAAAGACTCAAATGGATCAATATTGATATTCACTAATACACGGGATCAAGCAGAAATGCTTGGGGCAACATTGAAAAAACTAAATATAGCTGTTGGTGTGCACCACGGATCACTGTCAAGAACAGAAAGAGAAAATGTGGAGAATCTATTTAGGAACAAAGAGCTTAAGGCGGTTATAGCTACATCGAGCCTTGAACTCGGAATAGATATAGGACATATAGATAAAGTTATCCAGTACCAATCGCCTAGACAAGTTACTAAATTGATACAGAGAGTAGGTAGAAGTGGACACACAGAAAATCAGGTATCGAAAGGAACAATAATCACTACAGAAAACATCTATGAAGTGCTGGAAAGCTATGTGATTGCTCGAAGAGCTAGAGACAAGGATCTAGCTAGAAACCTAGAGAAACTGAAAATAAATATTAAACCTATAGATGTGCTTATACATCAAATACTGGGTTTAGCCCTAGAATATGGAGAGATAGATATAGACACGATAATTTCAACACTAACTAAAAGCATATGTTTTAGAGATCTAACCAGTGAAGATGTTAACAGAACGATTGATTTCATGGAGAACATAAAGCTGGTGAGAAGAAGCATGAGCACCAGAACTATAAAAGCCACCAAACGTGGGGAGATATATTACTATACAACAACAAGTATCGTTGACACGAGAAACTATATTGCTATAGATACAGCATCTAATAAAGTTATAGGAGAGCTGGACGAAGAGTTCGTTGTGAAGAAGCTCTTCAGGAACCCATATATAGTTCTAGGCGGCAGAATATGGAGGGTTATCGGGATCGAAGACGAGAAACTATATCTAGAGCAGGCAAAGATTGAGGACCCCATAATACCTAGTTGGATCGGGCAGCAGATACCTGTATCTAAAAGTATTTCAGAGGAGGTATGCTATATTTTAAGAGAAATATCAAGCGACAGAGACAAGAATGCTTTGCGTAAATATAATATAGATCCATCAACTCTAAGCATTATCAAGAAAACAGTGGATCTACATATTAGCCGAGGATACATTGTGCCAGATAAAAACAATATATTGATAGAGTCCTGGAGCGAACACAGCGGCATCAACACGATAGTTATCCATTCATGCATAGGCCTTAAAGGCAACGAGGCGTTAGGTTTGTATCTATCTGGAGTAATGTCTAATAAGCAACTTGTATATAGCGCAACGCCATATGGATTAATACTGGGTGCGTATCCAAGTATAGATGCTAGAACTATAGCTGATTATCTATATCTAGCACTAGATAAAGACGAGGAATGGCTACAGAATATAATTAGGATCGCAGCTAAACAATCCAACACATTTAAGTGGTATATGGTATCGGTAGGGAAGAAGATGGGTATTATAGATAAAAACGTTTCCTATCTCGATGCAATGAACTATATAAAGTTCTGGCTCGATACTCTAGTTGAGGAAGAAGCATACCGCGAGATGATTCATGAAGAGATAGATGTTGACGCATTCACATCCTTGCTGGATAGATTAAGAAATGGTAAAGCAAAAATACATATATACAACTCGGTAGAGCCCTCTCCACTATCGAAAGAGCTGTATCTCTTAACCAGCAACCTAGAGAGAATAAAAACCCAAAGTATACCACAGGACCTACTTGTTGAATTAATCAGAAAGCGTCTGGAGGAGAAGAAGTGTGTCATGGTATGTATAAACTGTGGATACATATATGAAAAAGTGGTTAAAGAGCTTGACGAAAAGCCCTCATGCCCTAGATGTACATCTATTCTTGTGGGTCCATACAAGTATAGGGACGGTGAGCTAGAGAAAGCAATCAAGAAATATATAAAATCGCCATCAATCATAAACAATCCCAAAGCCTTAAGCGATAAAGAGAAAGCCATAATAAATGAAGTGAGAAGAAGTGTAGAGCTGGTAGTTAACTACGGCAAAAAAGCCATAATAACCATGATGGGTAGAGGTATAGGTACAGATACGGCATCTAAGATCTTGTCTACAGCTTACAGCGATAAAGATCTATTTATGAAAATATATGAAGCTGAAAAAAGATATATAGCGACAAGAAGGTTCTGGGATTAAGTCAGGTTTAAACCGCAAAGCTGAAACAGTATCAAGGCTACTTTCCAACGTTGTTTACTATGAAAATTATTCTTTGAACTACTGTCGCTGTGGTTAATATTATATATGCGATAAAGATTAGGTTAACTATACGTGTATCCAGAAATACTGATAATAATGCTAGTAGGATTATAAATAAGATGCGCTCGCCCCTCTCCATAAATCCTATTCCCTCCATTTTTATTCCTATAGACTCCGCTTTAGATCTTATGTAGCTGATGAGAAATGTTGAGATCAAACCTAAATACAGATATATGGCGTCAATTCCAAGAAAATATAGCCCAAGAAGATACATTGAATCAGATACGCGATCTCCAAAGGAATCTATAAATGAACCTAGTTTAGATGTCCTATCAAGATACCTAGCTAACATGCCGTCCAGTACGTCTAGAAAGCTTGATGAAAAAACAACAGCAATGAAGAAGAAGGCGCCATATAGGTATGAGGCTAATGGGGCTAGTAATGATATGGATATAGCTAATACGGAGATTATACTAGGATCAATATTGTATCTACCTAAATACGCCACCAACGAGCTCAAGGCGGCGTTGGCAATATATCTAAATCTAGTTATAACTAAAACTAATCACCTTAATATATCCTTAACCCTATTTATAGCCTTGCTAAATAGATCTCTACCCACAGTTAAAAGCTCACCATTATCAACAACTATATCCTTACCAACTATAACCGTCTCTATAGGAGGGGTGTCAAAGGTGAGAAGTTTTGAGATGGACTCTATAGATCTATCAATCAACAATCCAGGAGGCTCATATATTTTATAGATAACTATATCGCTCAGCGCCCCGGGCTCGATAACTCCTGAATTAATCTTCAAACTGTTTGATGCCCACACAGTTGTTGAAGCAATAATATCTAGAGAACTAAAGCCCATCCCGGCTAGATACCTATAGATATGATTAAGGGACCATGAAGGATCATTAGCCAAGCCAAGCAGAGCTTTCGGCCTCCATTTCTCTAGCTTAGATATAGTGAATACAATGTTACTTAAATTATAGTTGCAGTTCTGCGTATCGATGGGATCAACTAGTATAGTTGATTGATGGTTGTCACATCTGCCGCCATAAACAAATATAGGATAATCTATGTTCGCCGATCTCTTTAGCTCCTCATAATATTTATCTGTATAAATCGTTGCTGAAACCATAACCATGTTATTGTCGTATCCATGCCATCGCCTATAATTTCTATTTAGATCACTAATCATATGATCTAGATTATCATAAGCAAGCTGATATGGGGCAGATATAACCCTTATACCTGTCTTTAGAGAAGCGCTAACTATATTCTCTATAAACGGATCTATATTAACGGTTGACGTAACCCCGTTTAAAAGCAGATCCGAAAACGCCAATGAAGCAATATAATAAATATCATTCGAGCTTAAACTACTATAGTACTCCTCGAGATCCTTTTTAGTAATAGGATAGCTGACATCCCTAAACCTTATAGGGTATAAAAGGGCCGATAGGGACATATTGATGTATCCTGGCACAGCAACCCTTCCTTTGCCGTCGATTATCAGCTCAGCATACTGATATTCAGGAGGTACACCTCCCGCGCCAACTGCTCTAATTATACCGTCTGATATGTAGATGTATCCTTTCTCGATAAATAGATCTATATTTTTAGACATAGTCAATATTGATATATCACTAATAAGTATCTTCATCTGAAAAACACTCCGCAGAGCTTAATCCGTTTTAAAGCTAGCTACAGCTATTTATAGATAAGCGATGGATAAAAATATCTTTTGTTATGCTTCCTCTTTAAATCATCCCACTCATTAAGTAGCCTAACCGCCTCATTAGCAACCTTAATCATTAGGTCAACACCAGCACCAGGCACGAACTCACCAGTCTCCCTATTAGCTATAACCGCACATATGGCTCCAGACCTAGCTCCATAGATATTTGATAGCGTCATTATGGTGGAAGCTTCCATCTCAAAATTCAAAACGCCTATTTTCTTCAGATCACTAACGAGATTATCGATCCAGTAGGGCTTATATCCATTAAACCCAGGTCTACCCTGACCAACGTAGAAGCTATCTGTACTAGCCGTAATCCCAACATGATACCTAGCCCCTAGAGATTCGGCGGCTTCAACCAACGCCAAAACAACCTCATAACTCGCAGAGGCTGGATACTCTGGATATATATATGATCTGCTTGCCCCATCGAACCTTATTGCCGAATGCGTTATTATGAGATCCCCTATTTCTATATCCCTATGAAGAGATCCTGTAGTGCCAACCCTAATAAAAGTATCTGAACCCACCCTAAGCAACTCTTCGATAGCTATAGCTGTGGAGGGACCTCCGATACCCGTTGACACTGCAGATATATCCACACCTTTATATTTCCCTGTATAAACCACATACTCTCTATGCCTAGCTACCTCTCTGCTCGAGTCCCAATACTTAGCTATAAGGGGCACACGCTCCGGGTCTCCTGGAAGCAGTACATACCTAGCTACATCACCTTTTGAAACCATTAAATGATATACTTTCTCACCTACCAATGGCTCTTCAGAACTCATAATCCCACCAAACAACCACTAGTTATGTATCGAAATATATTATTGATGGCTATCTTAAATAAAATTATTATTACATAGCTATAACCACTGGTGAAAACATCGGGATCAGGATACCAAATGGGTATAGACTTATAAAGGATATTCTGGATCACTATAGAAGAAGCATATACCAATACAACGATAAGATACGCCACTACCGCGTTTATCTTAAGCCCATACACATAGTATATAAAAAAGGCGCTGACGGAAAACGATACAAATACATATATTATGGCAAATACTGGTATAGAATTATACGTAGAAACGGAAAGCTCACCTGGATCTATATAGGGAAAAGCAAACCCTACAGAGAGATACCAGACCCGCCAAAAAACCCTTTAGACGATATTGAATTCTACGTTGTAGAAAACGATATTGTTCTAAAAAGCGACAGAGATCTAATAAAGCTTAAAGAAGTAATCGATAAGATTAAAAAATAAATATTATATTTTCGATACTCTATCTTCTAACGATTGATCTAGCAGCCATCACTAAGGCCGCAAGAGCTATAATAAGATTAACCATAGCAACAATCATAACATTATTTATCATGGTCTGCGACTCCTTCAACGAGCTTATATCCTGCAAAAGCGTATCTAGCGTGTCTCTCGCATCAGATACATCAGCCTCCAGCTCTCTAAGCGTGCTTCTCAAATCCGTAATTTGGGTAGCTAATGTTTCCTGCTGGCTAGACAGCTTATTCAATCTGGCATCAGCATTATTGATCCGTTCAAACGCTCCTCTAAGCTCTTCCGCCAAATTCTCTATTCTATCTTGAAGCTCGCTATTCAGCTCATTTATTCTGCTTATCTCATCGCCGAAATCTTGTAGATTTGATCTAAATTGATCAATATCAGATCTAATTGATTCAATCTCACTAGATAATGGTTGAATAATCGGCGAAACAATCCCGAGAACCCTATTCTCCAGCGACTCAACAAACTCTACCGTATGAACCATAAACGATGATCGAGATCCTATATCAGCCCTGATCCATAGCACATATCTAGCCCTTTCATCAGACTCAAGCGTGATGGTCACATTCAGATCGGATGTATTAACTACATTAACAAGCTCCACATCCCCGTTAGCCACCCTATATATATTGACTATGAGCATTCTTTCAGATGTATCCTGATCAAATTGAGCAAAGGTATAGATAGATATCTTAGCCTGATCACCGATATTAACTGTTGAAGGACCAGCAACTATAATCTGGAAATCACCAAATGTTCTAACCTGAGCGATCTCACCACCCACAGGTATTGTGGGCGGCGATATAGTAACTAGTGTAGATGTCCTAACCAGCCCCGAAAGGTCCGAAGCCTCTACATATATGCTCCTTGACTTCTGCACGAACGGAGCGAAAACAAATGTAAATCCGAAACCTCTCAGGCCTATTATAACCAGATCTATCAACTGCCCAGCTAGAGCCCTACCGAAAATTATGGCTTGAGCGGGATCAGAATACCTAACCATAGCTAGTGTGGCCATTGGAAAGCCGTTTAAAGTAACCAGAACCTGATCGCCAGATACAGCATTGTCGATCGACACCTCTATTGATGCGTCAACAGACACCCTTGTATAGCCATAAACACCGTTTGAGAGACTATACGCATGTATATAGTGTGGGCCGTAATCTGATGGCGGCACCTCAAATGTGCCTTCACCATTTCTACCTATAAATACCTGATCGTCGAAGAGAAGGGAAAACCTCCCATTATATCCCTCTACAGTAACAGTGCCCCTATCACCAACCAGGAATTTATCCTTGTCAACGGAAAGATTGAATTCACGCAACTCATAACCCTTGGCTAGAGCTACAGCTTTAAAAGTGTTAACTACACCGTTACCGAATCTGATCTTGTCTAAATCATTGGTAGGTCTAAACTGAACAGTCCTATAGAGGATGCCATATATTTCCTCAACAGTATACTGAAACCCTAAAGCCTCAATTATTAATGCTATAGTACCAGCTAAAAGAGGTGCTGAAGCACTGGTACCTGAGCCTATAGCTAGAAACTCAGATCTTATGTGGCCCCCAATCACAAGGACCCCTGGCAATGTGAAGTCCGGCTTAGTATAAGTTTTAGGATAGGTGTTGTTGAATGGCCACTCACTGGGGGGTTCAGGCCATTCGACAACCTCTCCAGAGCTAAAGAACGCTACGGTGTCATCACGATTGAGCGCACCGGCAGCAAATACGCCCCATATATTGCCTGGATTAGAGCTTGAATAGGGACCTCC
>JALXCO010000017.1 GCA_026990885.1 Desulfurococcales archaeon | reverse complement strand
TGAGACCCTTAGTTGCGCCACTAAATCTCCCATCAGTAACCAACGCTACATTGTTTAGGCCTGAGCCCACGATTGCTGATGTAACCCTAAGCATTTCCGGCATTCCAGGACCTCCTTTAGGGCCTTCGTAACGTATGATCACTACATCACCCTCTTCTATGCTGTTGCTTTCTATAGCTTTAAAAGCCTCCTCCTCGCTATTGAAAACTCTAGCGGGACCTCTGAAAATAAGCTTCTCTGTAGCGGCCACCTTGACTACAGCGCCTCTTGGGGCTAAGCTGCCTCTCAATATTATTATACCGCTGTATTTCTTAAAGGGGTTTTTGGTATCTCTCACTATGTTTTGATTTATTACGTTTGGGAACCTGTAGTCTTTCAGGTTTTCTTCGATGGTTTTTCCTGTAACCGTTATAGCTTCCTTCTCAAGTAATCCAGCTTCAAGTAGCTTCTTCATGATCAGTGGTATACCCCCTATCGAGTCTAGGTCGGTCATCACATACTCGCTTGCTGGGCTCAATCTTGCTATTAGAGGAACTTTTCCTGTCAGCTCCTCGATGTCGCTTAGCGTGAATTTCACCTTTGCCTCGTAAGCTATAGCTAGGAGATGCAGTATAGCGTTTGTTGATCCCCCTATAGCTAGAAGCACTGTGGTTGCGTTTCTGAATGCGCTGTAGGTTAATATATCTCTGGCTTTAATCCCTGTCTCAAGCAGATTTAAAATAGCCCTGCCGCTTTCAATAGCGTAGTGTATTCTCTTCATCGATGTCGCTGCCGGGGTTGAGCTCCCTGGAAGTGACATGCCTAGAGCCTCAGCTATAGATGCCATTGTGTTTGCCGTAAACATTCCTGCGCAAGCCCCAACAGTGGGGTGGACAATTCTCTCCAGCTCTTCTATGTCTTCTTTGCTTAGAGCCCCCCTAAGGTAGGCGCCTATAGCTGTATGTATTGATTCTATAGTTACTTTTTCTCCTCTATAGAAGCCCGGCTCCGCGCTTCCCCCATACACATATATGGATGGTACATTTAGTCTCGCCATGGCCATAAGCATGCCAGGTGTTGTTTTATCGCAGGATCCTAGAGCTACAAGAGCATCGTAGTAGTGTGCGTTGAACTGAGCCTCGATCGAATCTGCGATCAGTTCACGGCTAACCAGGCTGTATCTCATACCCTCAGAGCCCATAGCTATATTGTCGTATATAACCATTGTTGGGAACGCCGTTGAGGATCCTCCAGCAGACACTATACTATCTTTAATGTATTCAGACAGCTTCAGTGTGTGGTAGTTGCATGGACCCGCCTCGCTCCAGGCTACGGCTATAGCTATATATGGCTTGGAGAAGTCTTCATCCTTAAAGCCTATAGACCTTAGGAATGCCCTTTGCGGGGCATTCAATACCCCATGATACCTGGTTCTGCTCCTTAAATATCTAGCCATGGGTGCGGGACCCTGCGGGCTTATATTATATTATATTGGGGGTTCGATTTAAGCTTTGCAGACTCGTTATTTTGGTGCTTAACTATATTTCTGCATCGATACACAATATCTATCTGGATGGTTCTCCATGGGTATATTGGATAGGCTTGAATGGATTTATCCTCCGCGTTATGGGCCCGAGTGGGGGAGTGGAGGTATCTTCGGCTTGAAATACCATATGGGTGTTCTATACTACATGCTTGCGTTCGAGGCTACTGCCCACTTTGTGTCTAGTCGATATATGTCTAGATATAGATTTGAGAAGCTGGGTTCTAAGCCTGTTTCTGGTGGGGACACATACAATGCTGTCGACGCTGTAGACGGGCAGATATTTTTTGGTGGCTGGGTTCATGCTCCAGCAATATATAAAGGCAGGGCTGGTGGTAAGGGGTCCTCTATATCCTTCAGGAATAAATATAGCCATGTTCATCTCTACGATGTTTATAATGATCGGGTTGAGCTCATCTGGATAGAGGGTATGGGGCATGAGGAGGATTGGGTTGGTGAGGTCTCCGAGATTATATACGATCCCGTTGGCGACAGGCTTCTTCTGGCTAGAGCCGATGGCATGGCTAACCTGGGCATATACCAGATCGATAGGGCGGGGGGAAGGTATGCTAGATTAAGCGATTCACCAGCCCTTAAGGGGTCACTGTTCTATGACCATGCATGCTTCGACATGATCGATAAAGCCATACATAGTGTTGTTGGTGTTCAGTGCATAGATCTTGTTGAGGATAAGGTGAAGACACTGAGGTTCAGGGATCCATACAAAATAAGCATTGATGGAGGAGCTATCCAGTATCCAGTCCCCGGCGTTGCTACACAAGGCTATGGTAGGTTCATGCTTTTTGTTCGTGGGGGAGTCTTTATCGGTAATCCTATAGATGAGGAGTTTGAGGAGGTTAGGTTCTATAGGCTCTTCGATTTCGGTAGAAGTGGATACTCTCCCAGAAGGACTATGGCTAAAAGCATTGGTGGCGGCGTTTTGGTAGGCTTCAACGCCTATAGCGAGGCTCTAATATATCCTAGGGACGATTTTGAGAGGGAGCTCTCTCGGGCAACAAACACTATTGCTGGCCCCAGCACTCTGGTCTATATATCCCCTCCCACAGCAAGGATCGTTGATGCGTTTGGGGCTAGAGTAACGGGGTTTGAGATCGTTGATGGCAAGCTCCTTGTTGCGGTAAACAATATGGCTAATACATCTAGATACGATGCCCTCCCTATAGATGCTGGGTATAGGAGTTTCACT
>JALXCO010000016.1 GCA_026990885.1 Desulfurococcales archaeon | reverse complement strand
AATAGCTAGTTCTTCAAAAATATTTATATTTAACAGTGTTAATATAGAAAAGTGAAGGTGAATCAAATGAGTGAAGCTAGAATCCTCACAACGATCCTATCGCTTGCTTTAATGATACTTCTGGTGATTCCAATATGGTATAGTTTAGGTCTGCTGAGACCTGCAGAGTCTTTTGAGGCACATGGGCATGGTGAAGATGAAGATGGGGGTCTCTCACCAGATGAATTCATAGAGCTGGTCTCACACTATATTAAAGAGTATACAAGAGAGGATGGATGTGTTGTTCCTGCGGATAAGCCTATTAACTCGGGTGGGCATGTCGATACAGAAGGACTGATCAATGATCAAGCCGGAATAAATAATTACCTGCTGGCTAGGTTAGATATATCAGGGTCTAGCGAATCAAGCAACGAGAAGCCGGATACAGATCAAGATGTTAAATATGTGTACATCTATGCATACCAGTTTGGGTATAGACCAAATAAGATCTGTCTTAAGGCAGGCGAGCAATATAGATTCGTGATGATGTCGATAGATGTTGTTCACGGAGCATCTATACAGCTTGATAAAGGTAGTTTAATGATTAGGCTTAATCCAGGCCAGATCGTTGAGTCCACGCTAAGCTTTACGGAGCCAGGTGAGTATCTGCTGTACTGCACCTATTTCTGTGGCGTCGGCCATGATCAGATGTATGCGAAAATAATTGTAGAGGGTGATCACCATGGATAGAGGTAGAGATCTCCATCCGCTAGATCATTTGAGAGACACGATAAAGAATCTAGATCTATTTGAAAGAAAACTGATATTGGCAATGTTCCTTATGGCCCTAACAGCTCTGGGTATTGGTGGAGCTGCAGCGTTTATGCTCGTTATTCATCTAGCCGATATAATTGATCTCGACCCCAGCATTAGGTATGCATTGCTAACACTTCACGGTTCATCTGCGTTTAACTATTGGCTATATTTTGCTCAAGCGGGTCTAATGCTCCTTCTACTATTAGTTTATGGAAGGGTTAGATTGTCCAGCCATATAAAGATCCCTATACTGTCTGGCTCTATCTTAATGGCTATATCCTACATCATGGTGTTGATATCTATAGCATCAGGATCGGAAGTAACATATTCGATACTCTATCCACTAGCCCATAAATATGGCTCCTCAATACTGATGCTAATAGGCTACTCAACCCTATATATGGGCCTAATAATTATAGCTGTATCAATGATACTAGCCTCAATATCTGCTAGAGCCAGGTCAGGGGGTGAATGGTCGTCGGTAGCTTTCGCGTCTTTTCTATGGATGGTACTTCTGGCTATAACCTCATTCGCATCATTTCTAGTATATTTCCCAGAGCTCCAGCTAATTCTTGGTGGGGACCCCATAATTAAGCCCTATAGCTTTGAGATGAGTTGGAGCGTTATGTTCCATAATCTCCACTATCTACCAATAATGTCTACAGTTATCCTGTGGTACGTGCTGTCAGAGCTTACAACAGGAGTGAAATCTATCTTTGGCGAAAGAATCAGCAAAGCCATATTCTCTATATACTTCTTCGTTATACCGCCAACATCTGTCTACCACCTCTTTCTAGAGCCTGGTCTACCTGAGAGCATTAAGCTTGTTGGATCTATCCTCTCGCTAGGTGTCAGCATACCAACTATAGCTGTAGCCTTCCTAATACTCTCATCTCTAGAGATATCAGCAAGATCTAACGGCTACCCGGTATTGACATGGATAAAGGCTCTACCGTGGAGAAACCCGTTTTTCATGGCTCTAGCTATATCGATGATCACGGCTTTTGCTGGAGGATCTATGGCTAATGTAGTTATACAGCATAGATTCGCCCAGCTACTAAGCGATACATTCGCCGTGCCCGGATACTTCCACTTCTTCACTATCGGTAGCGTTTCCATAGTGTTTATATCATCCATAATGCTTTTCTCATCCTTCCTAAACGGCTCCCGCAGGATTGCGCTACGATCCTTATCGCTGGCTTCACCCATATTTATAGCTGCTGGATTATATATCTTTGGAGTAGCCGGTATTATTGCCGGATATAGTGGGCTTCCAAGAAGAACACTTGAATTTAGCTACGGTCCAGATATAGATATAGGCGGATATTGGAACCAGATCGCTGTTATCATAGGTGTTGGAGGGATAATAATGGCTTTCGCAGCATTTCTGTATCTTATCTCGGCTTTATTAACTGTTCTAGGGGTGTACGGTAGCGATATTCGTGGTGTTGAGGTAAGGGATCTAAGACCAGATAAGATAGCTAGAGGAATTCCCGTGACACCCGCAATAGTTATTGCATTACTTCTTGTCGCTATATCTATAGCTACATTAGCTGCTACATCAATTATGAATAATTTACCTATTGAAGTGGGTGGGCATTGATGGCGTGGGATTCAAGGGTTATGGGTCTTATGTCTGCTGTATGGTTGCTTATGGCTATTCTGTGGGCAACCGTTATTCCCATGCCTGAGGGCTCAAGGGTTTGGGGTTTTGGAGCCCTACTCATGTTCCTGGTGTTTATAGCTACAGCTTTATCCGATAGGAGTGCTGGGGTCGATGGCGATAGATAGTGGAAGATGAATTGAGGATCCTGCCGTAATGATTCTATAATATTTAAAGGGAAAACAATATATTTTTTTCCTCTATTATTTCTTGGTGCTCTATATTGGCTAAGGATCTAGGTGAGCGCGTCTATTCGATATTTGCCAACCACAGGA
>JALXCO010000015.1 GCA_026990885.1 Desulfurococcales archaeon | reverse complement strand
TGATTGCAGCTTCTGTATAACCAAGATCTCGAGGAGCACATTGAGGAGCTATCATCCCAGGGTAATTGTTGAGACCGTGAAGGATCTGGTTTCCAGAGGATTTAAGGAGATAGAGCTAACCTCACAGGATTCAGCTGTTTATGGTTTCGACCTCAATGATCATGGATACAGATTCATGCTTCCAGACCTTCTAAATAGGGTTCTAGAGATTGAGGGTGATTTCATGGTTAGGGTGGGTATGATGAATCCTCAGTGGCTTGATAAGATCATTGACGATCTAATAGAGGTATATAGGCATCCTAAACTATATAAATTCCTCCATATACCTGTTCAAAGCGGCGACAACAGGGTTCTGAAGATCATGAAGAGAGGATACACAGTCGAGGAGTTCGAGCAGTATATACTTGAGTTCAGGAGGAAGGTGCCCGACATAACTATAGCGACAGATATAATAGTCGGTCACCCCGGCGAGGACCACCACGCCTTCCTCAACACGCTCGATATGATGGCTAGAATAAGATTCGATAGGGTTCATATAGCCCAGTACTCCATGAGGCCATTCACTGAGGCCTCGAGAATGCCTCAGGTCAAGGAGCACATTAAAAAACTCAGAAGTAAAGTAGCCGAGCTCCTTCAAGAGATCATAGGGTATGAGATAAATAGCTCTTTCATAGGTAGGAGGGCCAAGGTTCTTATGACTGAAAGAGGCTTCAGGAGACATACATATGTGGGTAGGCTGGTGGATTATAGACCTGTTGTCGTGAGGGATGCTCTAGAGAACGATCTCGGTAAGTGGCTATATGTAGAGATCGATGAAGCTACCTTCTTTGATTTAAGAGGATATAGAACAGCGTAGTAAACAATACAAATAATAAAACAAAAATATAGAACACAGGCTCATCCCTCTACATCATTAATAATCTCTAATCAAGCTTCAGAAACTCGTTGTCCTCAAGATCTATACCGCTGTCATTTATAGCCTTCTTTTTTCTATCTATGCCGCCTTGCGCCCCCATCGCTATCTTATATACCTTGTTAGATATCTTGAATACCTGTTCTATTTCAGAGATTGTGTCTCCCCAAACCTCAGGATCTTCCTGAAGCTTCCTATATATCTTAAGCAGCTTAGGCATAATAACAAAGCTTATCCTATATAGCCTCCTATAGTCGCTGTCGCTCCACCTCTTTTTCTCTAGTAGCTTGCTCAACTGCTCCTTAACCTTATCTATCTGTAGTGAAGCAAGCTGAAGCCTCACCATTACCTGTTCGGGATCCTCATCGTCTACACCTTTAATGCTATCTATAAACGATTCAATAGCCTCCTTATCGACAAATTCAAACCATCTCTGGTTTGATGTATGTAGAGTTGTCTTTATCAACCCATATTCTTTCTCCAATATTCTAAGCAGTGGTGATGGATTATAGCTGTACCCCATTAGGCCTAGTTCTTCTACCAGGGATCTGTAGTCAAAGTCTCCTGGTGTGGGAGTTAATGATCTTCTGGATATCTTCTGGGAAGCTCTAATAGAGGCTTCAAGAACGGTCTTCCCTCTCTCCCCGTATTTATATAAAAAATCCGATAATAGAGCCTGAATGTTGACATTGGTGTTAGATGATGGCATCTAAATCTTTCCCAATTGTTGTTGGAGCTGGGTATATATTATATAATACCCAGCCCATATGGCTTTCAATCGGTATGGATTCGGTATTACATATAGTATTACTATAGAATCTTCCCGGTTTCCTGAGGGGGTTTTCGGAAACAAAAGTGCCTAATCCTTAACTTTATTCAGCACTACATTTCTAAATTGCTCCACGGTTTCTTTTGCTTCTATAAGTATCTCTTTTAGAACTTCAAGGGGCTTTTTCTCTCCGTTGGTGACTATAATCACCTTTGGCTTCGAGATCAATGGGTGATCTATCACGTAAGCCGCATAAGAAACATAAGGCTTTTTTATCGCCATCTTCGCTATGAGGTTCGGTAGCCCATGTTGATCACCGGTTAGAGTGAAGATTATTTCTTTATCGGTGAGTTTCTCGATAGCCAGCTTCGGGAGGACCTCATATATCTCTGAATCCATCTACCATAACCTAGTTATATAGGATATGATAGCTTATTTAAATTGTGGATACCCATAAAAACTGATGGTTGATTAAAGCAATAATACTAGAAAAAATCACTAAGGTAAATTCATGGTGCGTGGGTGGTAGTGATGAGCAAGCAAAAGAGCAACGATATAGTGTTGCCTGGAACAATACTCGGGGTTGCTGAGGAGTTTTTCCCGGGAGATAATGTTGTAGAAAGTAATGGCTATCTGATTTCGACAGCGATCGGTAGAGTCAGGATCGATGCTGCAAGAAGAGTCATAAGGGTTGATGCGTTCAAGAAGCTGTATTATCCACAGCTGGGTTCCATGGTGTATGCTATAGTTACCAGCGTTAGAGAGGATATAGCTCTGCTCAGGATCATCGGCTCCAGGCTCGATAACTATGTGTCTGGGAACCAATATGCAGGAGCTATCCACATATCGCAGTCCGGATTGGGTAGAGATATTAGGTCTCTATATTCGGTGCTAAGGTTTGGAGATATAGTGTATGCTAAGGTGATCTCTAAAAGCAACCCATTTATATTATCTCTAAAACACGCCTCAGCAGGTGTTGTGCTGTCGTTCTGTCCTAGATGCACAAATCATCTAGCTAAGAAGAAAGATAGACTTGTATGCACCAGGTGTGGATATACAGAGAGCAGGAAGGTTTCTCCAAAATATATTTACCAGATATAGAATGGTGGTGGGTGATTAAGAAGACTCTAGTCTATAGATGCGGGAACTACTGTGAAGCGCTGGTTGAAAGGCTTCTTGAGGAGTTCGGGGACTCCATCCTACACATAAATATCTCGGGTGGCTCAATCAGGATAGTGGTAGACGACTCCAAGTTCGGCTCTTCAAACATTGGTTCGGGGATAAGAGATATCTTAAGCGAGTTTTCGGGATCAAGATCCAGCAGCGGGTACAACAGCCCTAGCAGGAAAAGATTCAGCATAAAATATATTCAGAAGGTTTCTAGGAAGCCTGTCATTCCAGATCTTCTTTCTAGAGTGCTCAATAATATAGGTTATGAATCAGTGATCGAGGATAACAATCTAGTAACTACAGCTGACATGGAGACTATTTTAGATGCAGTCGAGAAGATAGCTGAATGCCTATCGGAATTAAGCTTCAGAAATATAGCTTCATCAGCGAAAAAAGCTATCATATATATGTGCTCAACAAAAAATATAGATTCCAGCAGAGCTATAGAGGTGCTTACCGATAAGAATATAGTTTCTGTGGTTGACGGCAGAATAGTTATTAATGATAGCCTAGATAAAGTACTGAAGATGATAGATGAGCTAGATGATCTATAGATTCTGGAAGAAGTAATCTTTATTTAACATATTTTTATTGTTTAATCCTAATAAGATAAATTGAATGATGAGGGAGTTTTAGTAGGGATCGGTAAATGACTAGGCGGTGGCTGGCTGAATAGATACAAGCCCCCTAATTATTTTCGGGAGTTCCGTGGGGTCCCCTCTAAGCACAGGCTTATCGAGTATGTTTAACCCATAGCTTTCGAGGAAGCTACGGAATTCCGTGGAGAGCATGTAATATAGCACTGTATACACCACGCCGTTTCTATAGGTGTTTCTTGGAACAGCTAAAACTACCTCGATCGCTCTACCGTATACAGTGTCGCCATCAGGGAGCCTATATGAGGCTTTCGAGTACAGCTTGTTCAGTCTAGGGTTGGATAGATCCAGATCCTCGGGAAGCTCTATGTAATCTAGCTTCTGGGCTACCGCATCATGGATATAGGTTAGAGCAACATCTATTGAGCCTGAAGCTATATGTGCCCCAAGCGCTGAAGCAGACTGAACAAACAGTACTCTCCCCGAGTCATTCAGCCTATCTATATAGTAGTTCTCATCGCCATAGAATTTGATTCCAGCCAGCTTAAGCACGATATATGTTCTATACCCCTGCGGAGCTTTGTCTGGGTTAGCTATACCCAGCCTAACTTCCCCTGAAGTGATCAGATCAAATACCTCCTTCCATAGCCCTTTCTCGGCGAGATTAACTATCTTATTTACCGCTGGGTTTTCCGGATCTTTATACGCTAGCACGATGGACGATGTGGCCAGCACTATGTACCAGTCTATAATTTCTTGATCTAGGAGCTCCCTCTCAACAAGTTCGGAGTCTACCAGAACAAGTATATCTGCTCTCTTATTTAGATCTTTAATCTCCCTTACTATCTGGAGAGAGCCCTTAGCCTCATGCTGTATATATATATCGAGATCCTTTAGGTTTGCAGCTAGATGATCTACGAATGGTCTGAGCGTTGACGCCTCCATAACCCTTACTATATACAGATCATTTATATTCACGTTACTGAGCGGCCTGTCCACAATTAAGCTATAGAGAGGCACTGATACAACACTCCCCACGAAGACGCCGAGGATAAAAATCGCTATATACGCTACAGGCACAGTATTTATCGCGATAGATTTATCACCATTATTAACTAATTTAATTCAAGATGATAAATGCGAGTTTTAAAGCTGATAAATATATCTAAACAATATTCAAATTTTAGGCTAGACATCCCTGAGCTTTTCTTTAAAACTGGGGAAATAGCCTGCATATCTGGACCGAACGGCTCTGGAAAGTCAACCCTCCTCATGATCATGTCTGGAGTCGTGAACCCCGATACAGGTAGAATAACTCTAGACGATGCCGACATTACCGGCCTACCAATTGAGAGGAGGAGATTTCCCCTCATAAGGAGCGAGAGATCTATTCCAGACAACCTTACTCCAAACACGTTATTGAGGATCGTTAAAAAGGTAGATAATGTAGACGAGATCATAGATCTCCTAGAGTTAAAGGGGTACATGAAGAAACGTATAGGCGAATTGAGCAGTGGGTGGAGAATTAGGGTTGCTATAGCGCTGGCTCTAGCTTCCAACCCTGTATTTATTCTTATAGATGAGGCCTTAGAGTATCTAGACAATAACTATATAAGGTGCTGTATCAAGGATCTCCTTAGATACATAGTGGAGAACGATATAGGGCTAGTGATAGTTTCCCAGAGATTTAAGTGCTGTGATAGAAAAATAGTTCTTGATTCAGGCAGGATAGACAGGGTAATCGATCTGAATGGTGATTGGGAAAAAATAGAATGCTTCTAGCCCCCATAGCTCTATCCTTAGAGTTAGAGGCTCGGCCTAGTGATATTGATATTTCTAACCAGCACATATGGAGCCTCTATAGCCGTACTGATCTCCCACCAGCTAACCTTATACAGTCTTTTCGAAAGCAACTCTATATTTTTAAGTAGATTAGGAAATGTATCCGCAATCCTCATCCTTTTAGACTGGCCAACTATCTCCCCGTTCTCAACAACTAGAAGAGCGTCCCTAGTTACGGTGGAGAACACACCCTCCACACTGTTCTGGAGTCTTGTATACCAGTTGTTGTTTATGATCAGTCCCCTTTTAAGCTCCTCTATCAATTCATTCTCCTCCAGCTCCCCCTTACCGATCGTTAAGGCAAACGGGTGCGGCATTATCCATCCAGCGTTACCTGTCGTTTTCTCTTTAAGGAAGGCGGCTGTTTTAGAGTTATGGAGGAAGCTCTTTAATCTTCCCGAATCTATTATACATTTTCTAACTGTTGGCACTCCCTCCGAATCAAACCCGCTACTTCCATAGAGGTCGGGTCTTGACGGATCATCACATAGGCTGAATCCTTCACCGGCGACGTCATCATCTATTCTATATCTCGCGAGGAAACTAACACCCATTATCTTGGATAGTCCGCTGGCTGCATAGGCAATGTAGTTCGATAGGCTCCCGATGACCAGGGGTGAGAGGATTAGATCGTATCTTCCAGGCTCAATACGGGTATTCCCTTTCGATACCGTTGCGTATTCGGAAGCCTTTCGCGGGACCTCCAATATCTCATCTTCACTAAGTATTCTCGAGGCATAGCCCCAGTGCCCTGAATTATCGCCTGAGAACGCCCTCATATAGGCAATGATCCCTGTTGTATCCTCGCATATATCTAGGCCTGTCGATGTCGTGAGGCACCTTTTCACGCTCTCAAGATCAAGTGTGCCAGCAACCCTATCTGCGCCGTTCTCGTGTGCTTCGTTGATTAGCTTGTATGTGAGATCGCTGGGATCACTGATCAATTCCCTAATCACCGGATCGCTAGCACCATCTAGAGGCTTAGGCTTCTCATCAACCTCTGGAAGTGGGGCATAGAGAAATGACTCCTCCAGTCTACTGATGCTGGATAAAGCGTTCTTAACACCAGCAAAAACCTTATCTGCGCTGTCGCTTTTGATGTTGTATACCAGGATCCTCTTATTTTTAGCTAGATATATACTTAGATCAATACCCTCCCACAGCTGTATCACAGATGGCTGGCTATTAGCTATCTTAACCATTGTACGCTTGATTTCAAGAGTCTCCACAGCTACATCCTCAAACCCCAGGCTTCTAGCGTAGTTAAGCACTCTACCTCCTAGATCCTCGATCATTTTGGGGCAACACCCAGCTTGATTTTACCCAACCTAACGTTGGGACCCCCAAACCACACCGGGATCCCCTGCATAGGCTCACCTTTACCGCATGTACCGGGATAAAACCTGAGGTTGCTGTCGGTAGCCACTATATTCTTAAAGAACCATCCAGTCGTGAACTCAATAACAGGGTTTCTCACCAGTTTAGTTAGCTCGCCTCTCTCAATGAGATAGGCCTCCAACCCCCCATACCTCTGAGCCCATCTTGTGTCGTCTATATTCCACTCCATATAGCTTTTAATATATATACCGAACTCTATATCCTCGATAAGCTCGTCGAAGGATCGATCGCCAGGAGCCAGATAGGTGTTGCTCATTCTAACAATAGGCTCGGACTCGAAGTCTTTAGCTCTAGACGAAGCATTGCTCCTGGTACCAAATACCCTGGCCGTAGACCGGTTATGTAGTGGCTCGTTCAATACACCCCTGTAGTATAGATACTTGGGTCTAGCCGGCACGCCCTCGTCATCGTATAGGTAGAACCCTAGAGAGCCCGGTATGGTTGGATCGTCAATCACCGTTGCATACTCGTTGCCCACCTTCAGCCTGCCAACCTGATCGGGCTTAACGTAGCTTTCACCGGCTTGAGCAGCCTCCCTTCCAAGTATTCGATCGGCCTCCATGGGGTGGCCAACACTCTCATGCATTATTAACCCCACAACCTCCGATCCGAGAACAAGATCCACAGGATCTTTTGGGGGCTCTACACCCCTAAGCAGTATATTTTCGAGGATACCAACAGTGTTTGCAACCTCATCAAACAGGTTGGATTCATCAATCACCTCGAAGCCTCCCGAGCCGCCAATACCGAACCACTTCTGTATTGTGCCTTTCTGGGGGTTGCTGAGTATGATATTTATGAACCCCTCTATCCTCGGGGTTGCACTCCTTACGTAGGCTCCATCGCTGTTCACCACTATCTTCTCTTCAAGCTCCTCGCTATAGTTGAATATGAATGACTGCAGGGATACCGAGCTATCCCTTATGGATTTCTGTGCTTGCTTAAAGAGATCTTTATGCATAGATATTTTATCATCGATAGATACGGAGTCAACACTCTTTTTGGGTTTAACCTCATAGGCTGCGGAGCCCATTCTATCGTCTGAAAGCTTGAGCTTCAGCTTCATCAGCCTGCTTCCGGCTTTAGCGTTGGATACAGCTTTCTCAACAACCCTAGCAACATCGCTTCTCTTCAGGCTGTGGGTTGAGGCAAAGGCTAGTGAGCCGTCATACATTACGCGTACCGCCACCCCCTCTGAGGTCTCTGAGCCGGATCCTATGATCATGCCATTTCTGCTGGTTATAGACATGCTGGACAGCCTGTGGTATCTGGCTTCGGCGTATTCAGCACCTAGACTCCTTGCGTAGTCTACAGCATATAGAAGTAAATCCTCCAAATAGGCCACCGCTCAGGCTCTAGTTATTCAATAATAACTACATTTCTAATATATATTAAATAAGGATTTCTAGAATTATGGATGATTCAGGCATGCTGGATAGATCATTATATAGAAAACTCCTCGAGAGCGCCGAGGAGGCAATCAAAAACTCGTATTCCCCATACTCGAAATTTAGGGTTGGCTCAGCAGTGCTATGTAGCAATGGCGATATATATAGGGGTACAAACGTCGAGAATGCATCATATGGATTATCTATATGTGCGGAAAGGGTAGCGATATTCAATGCCGTTACGAATGGATGCAGAAGTATCGATGCTGTATTAGTTGTTTCCGAACCACAAAACCCCGTTCCACCCTGCGGTGCGTGCCTCCAGGTTATTGTAGAGTTTGCTTCATCTAAAGATATACCAGTGGTTCTTAGATCTTTGAAGGGGGCAGAAAAAACATATAGGTTGAGGGACCTCATTCCTGTATCGTTCAGCAAGGAGGACCTCGGTAATGTGTGAGTATTTGGAGGTATCCAAACCGTGAATCTAGACCCGCTTCTAGAGGAGCTATATATCGGTAGGGTGAGGCTGAAGAATAGGGTTGCTATGGCCCCAATGATCTCTAACCTAGCGCATCCCTCGGGATATCCTACCGACGCCTATATAGCTTACCTCCTTGAGAGGGCTAGGGGTGGTGTGGGACTTATCATAACTGAATATACCTATATAAATAATAGGGATTCCAGGGGATCCATAAACCAGCTGGGGCTGTATACAGATGAGCACATACCCAAGTTCAGGAGGCTTATAGAGAGAGTGAAAGTTTATGGAGCAAGAATATTTGTGCAGCTGGTGCATGTAGGTAGGAAAACATTTAGCGAGGTTATATCTGGAGAGACACCGATAGCCCCGGCACCAAAGCCCCTGTTAACCCAGAGAGTTAGGGAGATGAGTTATGAGGATATAAAGAGGGTTCAAGAGGATTTCGTAAGGGCCGCGGTGAGGGCTAAGAGAATAGGCTTCGACGGTGTGGAGCTTCATGGCGCCCATGGATACTTGATCGCTCAGTTCCTGTCTCCAGCGGTAAATAGAAGGGTAGATGAGTATAGAGATGGCGTTAGATTTGTAGCCGAAATAATTGAGGGTATCAAGTCTAGA
>JALXCO010000014.1 GCA_026990885.1 Desulfurococcales archaeon | reverse complement strand
AGCTGATGCTGGAATCCCGCTCAGGGATCTTGTTGCAGGGATAGCTGTCGGCAAGGTCCAGGACACGCTGGTGCTTGATATAAATGAATCCGAGGACATGTATGGTCAGGCGGACATGCCTATGGCGGCTATGCCCTCTATAGGGGCCATAACGCTTCTCCAGCTAAACGGTGTTTTAACTGAGGAGGAGTTCATGAAGGCTCTGGATCTCGGGTGGAAAGGAATAAAGACCGTGTATGAAGCCCAGAAGGAGGCTTTAAGAAAGAGGTATGTTGAATTCAAAAACATTGAGGTGATCTAGATGTCTACAACGCCACCTAACCTGCCCGTTGTATCGAAAATAAAGAAGGACACTATACTAGGAATGATCTCGAAGTCGACACGTGTAGATGGGAGGAAGCTTTCGGACATAAGAAGTATAGAGATAAAGACAGACATAATACCCAACGCCAACGGCTCAGCCCACGTGAAGCTTGGGAAATCACAGGTTATTGTCGGTGTGAAGGCTGAGATCGGCTCACCGTATCCAGATACACCGAACGAAGGTGTTTTAATAGTAAACGCTGAATTCGTGCCTCTAGCCTCACCAACGTTTGAACCAGGACCTCCGGATGAGAGGGCTATTGAGCTGGCTAGAGTGATCGATAGATCGCTGAGGGAGCTCAAGGCTATAGAGCTAGAGAAACTAGCCATTATCCCGGGTAAGAGGGTGTGGACTGTTTTTGTCGACATATATGTTATAGACCATGACGGAAACCTGGTTGATGCATCATCCCTGGGAACCATAGCGGCGCTGAAAACAGCTAAAATACCGAAGGCCAGGGTTGAGGGCGATGATAGGGTTGAGCTTTCGGATAGCGAGTATATGAGTATACCGCTAAGAAGCATCACGCTAACTGCGACTATAGCTAAGATCGAGGAATACCTAGTTGCTGACCCGGTGCTTGAGGAGGAGGCTGTAGCCGACACACTAATAATCTTCTCGCTAGACAGCGAGGGCAGGATTACTGGTATACAGAAATCGGGAAGCGGCTATCTAAGCAGCGATGACGTCAGAAAGGCACTTGAGATGGCTAAAACAATGACTAAAATTTATATGTCTAAATTGCCTTAAGAATAGTGGTGAAGCTCAGACTATATATAGTTGGTAGGGTGTGCTGGGTTGCCATCGAAGAAAAAGGATATGGGCATAGCTAAAAGATTCGGCCCGAGATACGGGTACTCGCTTAGAAAGAGATGGAAGGAGGTTATGGAGAAGAGATATGCCGAATATAGATGCCCATACTGCGGTAAGGTTTCGGTGATGAGGAGGATATCTGTAGGGATTTGGCAGTGCCCCAAATGCGAAACCATATGGGCTGGAGGCGCGTACACCCCCTTCTAGTTTTCTGGCTTTAAAGCTTCGGAACTTTTGATCTATATATCGGCTCCCTTCAACCAGTATTAGCTATCTTTATGGATTTTAGCGATGCATAGAGAAGGTATATATAGGAGTTAAGAGCAGCCCTCAAGCTCGCTAGATCTAAAGCCTCGATAACAACAACCACTCGGTTATCTACCAGATCTATAGATACCCTGGTTCTTCTCGGATTCGGCGGCTCGATCGCCTCCGGCTTTAATGCGTTGTATACTGCCTGTGCATCCCTTCTATTCTTTAGATCTATACTGATCTCACTGATAAAACGCGACCTTTGAGATCTTGATGAAGGGCCCACACTCCTCACCGTTTTCTTTCATGAACTTAATATATATCTGTTTTTCTCGATCCATTACCGTGATCCTGCCAGTCGATCTAGAATACCCAACATCTATGCTACCTGAGGTTATCCTAGCCAGCAAATCTGCAAGCCTGAAGCACTGATCCTTAAAGCACCTGCTAGGATCTACAGCAACCCTGCCGAACATGCATTGATCGACCCTACCCTCCCTACTCAACCTAACCCCACTAATCCAGAGCCTAGCAACCTTAACCAGATCCATGCTTGATTCATCGAGAACATACACGTCAATCGAACCAGGATTACCCCTATAGGCGTTCACTATAAGAGCGTAGCCAATATTATAGGTAAACATGTATTGGGCCAGCTCGCCTAGAGTCATTTTACCCCTATTAATCCTCGTGAACCCCTTGAACGTGCTAGCTAGATCCTTTATAAACGATCTAATCCTCTGGGAAGGCCTATGGCTGGAGGTAACGACAGCCCTAGCCATCTATCAATCAACCATCTAACTACTTAAATAAATTATACATCTAGATATTGGTGGGGCAACCTATATCTAGTTTTTTTATCAGGTTCCTAAAAACCCTTATGTATTCAGATAGAACGACAGCAAGATTCCCTAGATCGCTGATCGAGAGAACCACATGCTTACCCGAGATCCTATTCTTCTTGAGGAAGCGGGACCACGCATCCGAAATCGAGATGTTGTCAGAGTAGATATATCTAACCTCGGGAAAGAAAGCCAGTCCGGAAACTTCATCGATAACACCATATATATCACCCCCTCCCTCAGCGTCAGGGCATTTGAAAACGATATGCTCTAAACCCATATAGCCCCTAACCACGGCTAAAATATGTATGCCCCCATCAAGAATATGGATCAGTATTCTCGCCTCCCTCTTAATTATCGCTCAACACCCAAGGTAAATACGGAGATATTCTTTATAGTATTTTTAATGTTAAAAATATATTTTACCACAGCCTAATTGTAATTGAGTGTGAACATTTTGAGCGAGGCTGTAGTCCTTATAAACACAGAGATAGGTGCAGAAGAAGAAGTTCTGGATCAGCTACTACAGATAAAGGGCGTAAGGGAAGCATATATAGTGTATGGGGTATACGACATAATAGCTTTCGTCTCAGCAAACACCCCTGACGAGCTCAGGGAGATAATAGTTAAGTACGTGAGAAGAATACCGAGAATTAAATCAACAACAACAATGACAATAGTCGAGGGAGTAAAGAAATAGCTGTTTTTTAATCCACTACGCAAAAATATATTTCCCCAAGCTCGACGGGAAAACATTCAGCCCTGAAAATCTCGCTGGAGGCATAAACCTATACTCCTAGTTAAGTGAATTTGATTGCTTCTAGCTGGCCACAGATCGTCTTGAACCCTAGGTTTAGTGGGGCCATTTAACTGGGTTTAACGGATCTATATAGATACCTCGGTTTATACGGTACCTCAACACAAATCCTTATAGCTTCTCATATGGTATATAAGCGGTTTAGCGTCAGATAGTATCCCTGTTTCAATCACCTCTCCAACAACAAGAGTATGATCTGCTATCTCACTAACCCTCCAAATCCGCGTTGATAAATAGGCCAATGAACCCTCTATAACTGGAAGGCCCACCCTATTTCTAAACCATCTAACTCCACTAAATCTATCAGGTCCTGGAACATACGCAAACCTATTCGCCAGCTCCGACTGGTTATTAGCCAGTATATTAACGCAATACCCACCCGTATCTATAACGGCCTTAAGGATTCTCGATGAATTCCCCAGAAAGATCGCGATGAGGGGCGGATCTAGAGAAACCGAAGTAAACGAATTCACTGTAGCCCCATACGGCTTCTCATCCAAATATGCCGTAACTATAGTTACCCCAGTTGGATATTTCCTCATAACCTCCTTGAATCTTTCAGGTTCTACACTCTCTAAGGACTTAATAGCCTACACCCCATGAGGTGTTTACCTTAAAATCAAATATCATCAATAGCCTAAAATAATTTGGTTATCCAAAATCAGTGATTTCCGATCCGTATTAGGATTATTTCCTTTCCATATGACTATAAAATATATTGGGTTACTTATGGGAACCAAGAAAATAAGACGCCACCTAATGATGAGAAAGGA
The DNA here is from genome assembly GCA_026990885.1 of Desulfurococcales archaeon. Taxonomy (GTDB): domain Archaea; phylum Thermoproteota; class Thermoprotei_A; order Sulfolobales; family AG1; genus WANO01. The sequence goes on along the minus strand of JALXCO010000014.1, from coordinate 5,313 downwards.
GCATGCGGAGAAGCTTATTGATGGAACTAAAAAGGCGACAATAAGGGTCGGAAGATATGTTGCTCTAAATAAGAACGTGTTGATACATAGTGGAGGGAGGCCCGTGGCTGTTGCCGAAATCGAGGATATAGAGGTTAAGAGGGTCTCGGAGCTAACCGATGAGGATGCCCGTCTAGATGGGTTCAGGGATAGGGAGGAGCTGCTGGAGGAGCTCAGAAGGATATATGGTAGGATTGATGGCGATACCCTGGTAAGTGTGATCAGGATCAGGAATGTTAGGGCCCTTAAGGACGCTGTATACGATCCCTATAGCGGCTACAGGCCCGAGCAGATAGCCAAGATAGCCCTTAGATATATTCCAGAGTTTTTCAGCAGTGACGAGATATTGATTCTTGAAAACATAGCTAAGTATGGAAGTATCAGGACTGTTGCGCTTAAGCTGTTTAATGATCCTCTTAAAAGAGGGCGTATCAGGAGGGTGCTTAGAAAAGCATATAGCAAGCTTATAGATCAGGGCTTGCTAAGAAGAGATAGCCGAGAGAATGAATCTTTATATTTCACATAATACTAGATCTATATGAGGTTGAACATGGATCCTGTATACGTGAAGAACCTAACAAAAATCTATGGAGATACAGTAGCGTTAAAAGGAGTATCATTCAGCGTTAATCGCGGAGAGATCTATTGTCTGGTGGGCCCCAACGGAGCGGGGAAAACAACCACATTCAGGATACTATCTACACTGATACTCCCCACATCCGGGGAGGCCTATATAGAGGGATACAGCGTTGTGGATGAGCCAGAAAGGGTGAGGGAGATTATATCTTATCTCCCAGAGGATGTTGGAACGTATAAGAATCTAACTGGGTATGAGTATCTGAAGTTTGTTGCCAGCATATACTTTAGAGACCACGGATCCGTTCTAGATGCCATTAAAAGGGGAAAAGAGATCTCTGACCTAACTGAAGAAGAGCTAAACAAACCCATGAAAACCTATTCAAAAGGTATGAAGCGCAGAATACAGATAGCTAGAGCCCTAATGGTCAGGCCGAAGATAGCTATACTTGATGAACCTGGCAGCGGTCTGGATCCTGTTCAGAAGCACTATATAAGAAAGATCATTAGGCTATACGCCAAAAGCGAGGGAACCACAGTGTTGATGTCTACCCACGAGATGGCTGAGGCGGAAGAGATCTGCGATAGAGTAGCTATCCTATATAGAGGGGAGATTGTGGCCAGGGGGACCCCAAAAGAGATTATTGATAGACTAGGTGAATCAAGCCTGGAAAAGGCATTCATCAAGATAGTATCGAGCAGGAGTGATGAGATATGATATCGTCTATTATCGAGAAGGAGCTTAAGGACATGATTAAGGATCCTAGAATATGGATACCGGTACTTATAAGCTTCATAATATTCCCTGTGATAGGCGTGATACAGAACTCATTTCTGGCAGACCAGTTCCAGCAGGCGGTTGAGAAACCGATAAATGTCGGGGTTATATTATCCGGCAACGGATATGAGGAAAACTTACTGTATAGGGTGCTCAACTCGATCTCTGAGAGGTACGGGATTAACCTAAATATCTATAGAGGGGAGGGGCTGGATAGCATTGACGCGCTAGTGATTATCGGCTTCACAGACGAGAGCGCTATCCCTAGATACAGCTCGCTCATCATATATACAGCATCTCCACAGCTGTTGGGTGGGCAGGTTGTATTATCTAGGATACAGTCGTTCATAAATGAGGCTGCAGCTATAGCGTTGTCCGATCTCCAAGGGATCGATAGGGGTACCTTGGAATCGATCAGGAATCCAGTTTCCCACCTGAGCGTGCCATATATAAAGGAGAAAAATGCGCTGGCGCTAGTTGATCCGCGTGAATTCATATCGATATCATTTACGTCGCTAACCATAATCATTATTATAGCCATGATCTCTATCCTGATAGCCCAATACAGCGCTATATCCATGGCCATAGAGAATGAAGAGAAAACCATAGAGGTGATGCTCACAATGCCGATAAAAAGATCATATATAATACTGGGTAAGCTAGCGGCGTCGGGCTTTATAGGTGGTTTATCGATACTGGGATTTGTAGTTGGATTCATGTTGTATAGCAAGATCTTTCTTGAGAGCTTCACATCAGCTGGAGCTAGAGGGGGAGATGGCGGTGGGTATGCTGTTGGCGAGGCGCTCTCTAAGGTGCTTAGAGAGGTAGTGGATCAAATAGATTCCGGTATAAAGATATATGGCTCAATCTCGGAGGCTCTGCAGCCAAACCCTGTATACCTGCCCCTTCTGACGATATATATAGTTGTAGCTATAATCACGATGGCGAGTATAGGTATATTGATAGGGGGGTTGAGTAGCGATGTTAGAATGGCGATGACCCTATCATCCAACCTCACGCTACCAATAATATTCGTATCTATAGCTCTAGCCTACATAAATATAGAGCCCGGCTCGATGCTGTCGAAAATCCTTATAAGCATACCCGTGATCAGCGCTGTCGCCGTCAGCAAGGTAGCCCTTATAGCTCAGCCATCTATGGATATGGTTGTGTATCTAGCGTTAAACCTGTTTATATCAATGATCCTGGTATATGTCTCTGGGAGAGTACTGAATATAGAGGTGATGGAGAGGATGAATAGGAAGCTAAGCAGTATGAGGCTTCTGAGGTTTAGGAGGTAGCTCTCTATACCTGTCGATAGATCTTTCTGAAAAAGCAGGATCTAGATCCAGTATGGCAAGCAGGACCAGAGGGAACAACCCTATATATTACGGCGTCACCATCACAATCAGCAAGAATCTCCACAACCCTCATAACATTCCCCGACGTCTCCCCCTTAAGCCATATTTTTCTTCTAGATCTGCTCCAGAAATGGGCTAAACCCGTCTCAATCGTTCTAGCCAGCGCCTCCCTATTCGCGTAAGCAACCATAAGTATCTCCCTACTCAAGTAATCCTGAACCACAACAGGAATCAGCCCATTGCTCTTTGAGAAGTCAAGCTCATCAAGATCTATTGCGGATGTATCATCCCCACTCATAGCCTAACCGCCACACTCCTGGAGTATAGATACCTCTTCACATCATACACAGTGTACCTCCTATAGTGAAATATAGACGCGGCTAAAACAGCATCTGCACCTGCAGCTATAGCTCTATACATGTCTTCAGGGGACCCCGCACCCCCACTAGCTATTATGGGGACCTCAACGCTTCCAGCTATAATACCTATTAGATTGAGATCGTATCCAGCACGGGTTCCATCTGCATCTATAGATGTCAGCAGTATCTCGCCAGCACCAAGATCTACAGCCCTCCTAGCCCACTCAACAGCGTTCAGCCCTGTCGGTTCTCTGCCACCATATATCATGACCTCATAGAGCTCTCCAGATTTTTTGGCATCTATAGCTACAACCGTTGATTGCGAGCCGTATTTCCTTGATATATCCGTAATGAGACCCGGGTTCTTTACTGCATACGTGTTGATGCTGACTTTATCCGCTCCCGATCTAAATATGTGGTCCGCGTCCGCTAGGCTCCTTATACCGCCCCCAACTGTTATTGGTATGGATATCTCCCTAGCCACAGACCTAACCACGTCCCTAAGGATCTCTCTACCCTTCCATGATGCGCTAATATCCAGAAAAACTATCTCGTCTGCACCCTCAGCCTCGTATCTAACCGCTAGTTCTACAGGATCACCAACTACAGCAAGATCCCTGAACCTCCTCCCCTTAACCACCTTACCTTCATCAACATCTAGGCATGGAATAACCCTAACCACCATGGCTCAATACACCCAGGATGTCCTTTATAGATATCAGCCCCTCGTAAAATGCTCTCCCGACAACAACCCCTCTAAATCCAAGATCCCTTACCGTCTTGAGATCACCAACACTCCTAACCCCTCCAGAAACTATTATTCTGCCCCTGTAGCGCTTATCTATAGACTCCAGAGCATCTACATTCAAGCCGGATAGCGTTCCATCCAGCTCGATGTTTGTCATTAGAAAGAGGCTGAATCCACGATCTATATAGAGCTCTATAGCCTCAGTCGGTGACAACTCGATCGTTTCCCTCCACCCGTTGATAGCTACCCGATTAGATCTGTAGTCAATCGATACGACGGCCTTATCGCCTAGAATCTCAATAACCCTATCTACAGGTATCAAGCCCCTATGCAGGGCTGTACCAACAACAACACGATCTATGCCATAGCCTCTCAACGTAGCTAAATCATTCAGCGTTCTCACACCACCGCCAAAGCTGATAAACACGTCAAGATCTTTGAGCCGCTTAACCAGCCTTAACGCTGTATCCGACCTCCTGCCGTGTATTGCTGCATCGAGATCTACTATATGGATCATTCTAACCCCACCACCAACTATTCTATCGGCTACCTCCACAGGATCATCACTATACACTATAGCCCTGGAAGGATCACCCTTAACCAGCCTAACCACCCTACCCCTAAATATATCTATAGATACATACACCTCAAACACTGGGCGCCACACCTAGATCGAATATCTCGGCCATAGCCCTAGCGAATATACGTCCCGAAACACCCGATCTCTCGGGATGGAACTGGGTAGCCACTATATTGTCCCTATAGATAATGGCGGGAATATCTATATCACCATACCTAGTAATGCCCGCAACTATAGATCTGTCGCTGGGGGCAACATAGTATGAGTGGGCATAATAGAAGTATCTACCATCAATCATCCCTAAAGCACTGCTGGATGCGCCACCAACAATCTTGACAGGATCCCAGCCAATATGCGGAACTCTAACACCGCTACTCCTAATCCTCACGACCCTACCATCAAACACCCCTAGACCTCTACCGCCACCCTCTTCGCTCTCTGTAAACAATGCCTGCATACCGAGGCATATAGCTAGTAGGGGTCCCCCGCTCTCTATATACCTGTATATAGGCTCCCTAACCCTATCTATGATTGAAGATAAAACAGCAAAGTTGCCAACGCCCGGAAGAACCAAGAGATCTGTATCTACAAGCTCTCTAGGCTCCATAGTTATCTTTGGGGATACACCATAAACCCTCTCGAAATACCTAACTAGATTATACAAGTTGCCGGCACCATTATCCAGTATAGCTATTCTCACTACATCTCACCCTTAACGCTTGGAGTATATGAACCCCTCGGGGTCCCACCCCTACTCCTCCAGGCCTGAGAAACCGCTATAGCAAACGACTTGAATGATGCCTCAGCGATGTGATGGGGATCCCGCCCCCTTAACCTAGCTATATGCAGTGTGAACGGTGTGTTGTATGCTA
>JALXCO010000013.1 GCA_026990885.1 Desulfurococcales archaeon | reverse complement strand
GTTATGGCTAGCCACGACTTCAATGCTCCAGAGGGGGGTATAGCGGTATACAGATCCTATGACGGGGGCGACACATGGCTCGGCCCGGTGTTCCTCAACCCGACCTACGGATCGTTCACAAGCGACCCCGTTGTCGCATCCAACAGGAGCGGGTTCTTCTTCGTCCTCTACCTCTCTGTGGGCTTCGGCAGCGATATATCTCTAGCCATCTCAGGTGATGGGGGCGCAACCTGGGAGGTGGTTAGGGCCCTTAAGGCTTCCCCGGGCTACTACTCTGTCCTCAACGATAAGCCTTGGATGGCTATTGGCCCTGACCCAAACGATCCTTCTAGAGACAACATATATATAACCTACACGGAGTTCGTGAGCTACGGCTCGAGATACGATATAACCATAAACCTCATCAAGTCGAGCGACGGTGGATTAAGCTTCTCCACCCCGATAAACATCAGCCAGACAGTTACCTTCCCCCCATACTTTGTTCAGGGCTCAACACCTGTTGTTGCTGACGATGGAACGCTCTATGTGGTGTTCCACGGCTACCAGACTGTTGGTAACGAGACCAAGCTGGGTATATGGGTCGTTAGATCGGACGATGGCGGGGAGACGTTCACACCGCCGATCCTCGTTGCCGAGACTCCCGTTATTCTCCCGTTCTTTGGCGGGGTTTACGGCTTTAGGTGGGGTCCCGTTATACAGCCATTCATTGAGACCGGCCCGAATGGTGAGGTCTACATAGTCTTCGAGGCTGATCCCGACGGGCCCGAGGGGCCGGATATGGCCGATATATTCTTCACGAGGTCCCTCGACAGGGGTGAAACATGGTCCGAGCCTGTAAGAATAAACGATGATTCAGGCTTCGCCATGCAGTTCTTCCCATCAATGGCTGTTGATTCCAGCGGAACCATACATGTTATTTGGGGCGATAAGAGGAACGATCCGTGGGGGGTCGGCTACGACATCTACTACACCTACTCAACCGATGGAGGGGTTAGCTGGGCCCCCAATGAGAGGGTCTCGGACATAACCATAGATCCCTTGAAGGGCATACCCTTCTTCATAGGGGACTACTTCGACATGGATGTCGCCAACGGAACTGTTCATGTTGTCTGGACAGACAGTAGGAGGGGGGCGTTCACCCCTGTACCCGCGGCTTTTGGCGGCTCGGCTCTCAATCAGGATATATTCTATGCCAGGCTGGGCTCTAGGGGTCCCCCGGAAATCGAGGTTAGGTCGGACAGCCTGTATGAGGGCTTCAGCCCGGTGATAAGTATAGACGCCCGGAACCTCCCTGTCGAGTCTTTTGTTAGTGTTGCTGTGAATGGGTACACGATAGTCAGTAATGTCCAGACAGACTCCGAGGGGAGGCTCTCTCTCACCGTTCTTGTCCCCTCGATGGTTGTTGATGGGGTCTCTATCCAGATATACAACCCTGTTAATGGCGAGGTTATAGCTTCTAGATCGCTTGATCTCGAGCCCAACCCTGTTTTGGAGACCCTCAATATTAGGGTTGATTCCCTTGTTGAGAGGGTGAATAAGCTCAATATTCTCTATAGGAGGCTCGACTCCAAGCTGGATCAGGTTTCCACCGATCTTTCAGGCGGGATCGGGGAGCTCAGAGAACTCTTGGAGAGGGTGAACGCCACGCTGGTCGGGTTCCAGAATAGTGCTGGCTCGATGCTCGCCCTGATCAGGAGCAATATTGGGTATATAGCCAGGGATCTCAGGGAGCTCAACGCCAGCATTATCGATGTGCTTGGCGGGGTTGCCGCTATAAGGACCTCTATCGGTGTTGTCCTGTCGGACCTCTCCCTGATCAAGGCCGAGATCTCGGAGGTTCGGGGAGATATTGCTGTTGTAAACACCCTTGTTGGGGACGCGCTTGTTAGGCTTGATCGAATTATCAGGGGTGTTGAGGGGGTCCGGGATAATGTTGTTGTTTTGAGAACGGATCTGGGCGATCTCAGGGGGGAGGTCCTCGCCATAAGGAATGGGGTCGCCCTTATAGAGACTGAGCTCGGTGCTGTATCTATAGATCTTGCCAGATACAACGAGTCCCTATCCATGCTTGTTGAGAGGGCAATAGCTGGTGTAGAGGATCTCAGGGGCTACTCCAGCGAGCTGGAGAATAGGAATACGATGCTTCTCTTCATACTAATCAATGTCTGGGGGCTGATCACGGTATCGCTGCTGGTATACGCCATATTTAGGAGAGCATCCTAGCCAGCTCCATGCTGTATTTAGCTCCTGAGGCCGTCTGGATAACGACTACCCTATCCCCCCTCTCCACAACGCCGTCATCTATAGCTTTATCCAGCGCCCTATAAGCCGCCGCGGCTTCCGGGGAGGGGTATATGCCGTAGCTCCTCGCTACACGGGTTACCGTTTCCAGTATCTCGCCCTCACCCACTCTATATCCTGCTCCACCAGACCCCCTAACTATATCTATAATCAGGTAGTCGGCATAGGGCTTAGGTGTGTTCAGTCCTGTAGCTATTGTCCTGCATCTCTCTGGGGGGTCCACAGGCTCTGATCTCTCCGCCCCCCTCTCTAGAGCGTCCACTACCGGTGAGCACTTGTCTGGTTGGGCAACTATGAATCTAGGCTTCTTTTCGTCCTTCACTAGTCCGAGCTCTATTGATTCATTCACGGCTTTCCATATACCTATCAGTCCCTCTCCTCCTCCGAGGGGGTAGATCACTGTGTCGGGGACCTCCCATTTGAGCTGCTCCATGATCTCTAGCCC
>JALXCO010000012.1 GCA_026990885.1 Desulfurococcales archaeon | reverse complement strand
AGGCCTGTTGCCGAGACTATAGTTATTGGAGGCGATGACAGCGGTAGGTTGAGGAAGGCTAGGGGGTTTAGGGGGTACATGGTTGTTAATCTTAGGCATAGGAGTCTTAGGGATGCCATGTCTAGGGCTCTTGCGCTGGCCAACTATCTTGGTGTTGGTAGGGGTAGGGGTATTGGTTTGGGTGAGGTTAGGGTTGAGCCTAGGTCTGGTGTTTCGTGATCCCTCCCTTTTATCTATGCCTGTGGCCTGCTGTATGGAACAGGTTTAGCGTTAGAGTTATATAACAGATATATGTAATCTAGAATCAAGAGGTCGCTGGCTATGGTAGCTTCCTCCAGCTCTAGAATTACCCGTGTGCTCGGTCTCATGCTTGCTGCTGCACTGATCATCCAGCTGGTCTCGCCGTTGAGCTCTGGGATTAGAGCTCAAGAGGCTCCCGAGCCTCCTCTGGGGCCTAATATCGATGTTAAGGAGGTTCTTATTGTTCCCGACTACTCTGTTCAGCTGCTCAAATTTGAGGCTGGAGAGATCGATATGGTTACCGTCCTGCCGAAAGACGTTGAGAGGGTTACTAAGAATAGGCCTGATGCCCAGATCATCTATCTCAGGCCTGTTCACCTCACCCTCGGGCATTTATCCTTTAATGTTAGGGAGACTGTTAATGGCAAGTGGAATCCCTGGAGTATTAAGGAGCTTAGGCAGGCTATGGCCCACCTGATCAATAGGGACGAGATCATAGCTCTATCCCCTCTAAAGGGTATTGCTGAGAAGTCGACCACTATAGTTAGCCATAGGTATGGTGACTGGGTTAATCCCGATAGGAGCAAGGTTGATTTCGAGGTTAGGTACCCGTTTAGCTTTGAGAAGGCTAACGAGCTTCTAGACAAGGCTGGGTTCCTGAGGGGTGAGGATGGCTGGAGGAGGGACCCCAAGACTGGCGAGATCCTTACCCTGGAGATCGCTGTCCTCCCCGAGTCTGTTCAGCCTGTCTGGTACTATATTGCCTTGAAGTATAAGGAGAACGCTGAGAAGGTTGGTGTTAGGGTTGTTTTGAAGACCATGTCTATCAGCGAGCTTGTTGCGGGTATCATGTCTAGAACCCTCCAGTCCTGGCTTCTCGGCTACTACTATGGTGCCTACCCGACGTACTACTACTACAACTACCACTCTAAGGAGGATAGGTGGGTTGATGGGAAGCCTGAGGGCATAAACTATTTCGGTGTTAGGAACGCTACCCTTGATAAGTATCTTGATGAGTTCCTTTTCTCTCTAGATATCGAGAAGGCTAAGAGGGCTTTCTGGAAGGCTCAGGAGATCCTGACCGATCTGGTTCCAACCATACCTGCCTACCTGCCTATAACTATAGTTGCTGTTGCCGGTAAGTGGAAGAATATTCCATTCTACTACGCGCCGCCCTACGATAAGCCTGTTGATATATATGATCCTGAGAACCCCAACACGTTCTTCTTCGACATGATGATCCAGCAGGAGGGATCTCCACTCGGAGGTAAGTTCGTCGATGTAGTCGCCGGGTTCTCGGCCCTCAACCCGTTAACCAGTATCCTGCTTACCGAGAATATCTTGGAGAACTATGTTCTCGACCCGCTAACCGTGAGCAACCCCAACAACATCTACGATATCAAGTCCAGGATCAAGCTGCTTATAGAGGATTGGAGTGTCGAGCCGGTTACGCTTGACGACGGCTCCGAGGGTACCAAGCTCACGGTTAAGCTTCGGAGGGATATCAGGTGGCATGATGGCGTGCCGATGACCATATATGATCTCGAGTGGACAATAACCGAGGCTGGCGTTAAGAGGAGGCTCTTCTGGGCCTACCCCGAGATGGTTAGGCAGCTGTATTCGATAAATATTATTGATGACTACACCATGGAGATCTATGTTAAGGGTCGCTCGTGGCTTTACGAGCTTAACCTGCTCACCTTCAGGCCCGTGCCTAGGCATATATGGTCTAAGCTCCCCGACCTAACCATAGACCCTGCCAGGGAGCCGCATCCAAGCATTAAGGGGCTGACCCTTCTTGTGGGTAACGGGAGATGGATCCTTAAGGAGTATATACCAGGCACAAAGCTTGTATTCGTGTGGAACCCGATGTATCATTTGAGGAACCCCGCTAAGTCTCCGGCTATATCTGTTGAGGGCTTCAGGAGCTCGCTGGGCGAGGGGGAGGTTCAGAGCTTGAGGATAGAGGTTAGGGACTATCTGGGCAACCCCGCGGAGAATGCGAAGGTTACTGTTAGGGTTTCCGGAGAGATCGAGAGGACCTTTGAGGCTAGGCACGAAGGTGGTGGTGTGTTCTCCGCCGCAATAGGCCCGCTGCCAGCCGGGAGCTATCGTGTTGAGATTAGAGCCGAGGTCCCTGTGGACTATGGCTCCATATCATCCTCGCAGGTGTTTGACTTGAGTGTCGCCGCTGCTGGTGAGGCTCCCACGGCTCCTGGTGCTGCCGCCCCTGCCCAGGCTGAGGAGGGTGTTAGGGTTGGGCGTGGCCCACCGACTGGTGTTGAGGCTTTGGAGGTTCCTGAGTATAGGTTTGAGATTAACAACACAATGATCTATGCGCTGGCCAGTGTTGCGGCGGTTCTGTTTATAGTTAACTTCCTGCTTGTTGCTCGTAGAATCAGGGGTTAGGTTGAGGTAGATATTTTTTGGTTTCCAGGGGTTTCGCCCGGTATATTGCGGTTAAGGCTCTCAATAGGCTTTTTCTCATCATTATAGTTTTGGTTCTGGAGTTCATTATTC
>JALXCO010000011.1 GCA_026990885.1 Desulfurococcales archaeon | reverse complement strand
TTAGATCCATTATCTTCCTAGCGGACTGGTGGGCCACAACCTCATCATGCTCAGTCTCACCCTCAAGCACGGCTCCGAGAGCCACTACTGCGTCTACATCCTTTAGCTTTTCGAGAACATGCTTCACGGCTATAGGTATATCGAACGTGCCGGGAACCTTAATGGTTTTAACGGCCTTTGCCCCCAGAAACTCTATGTGCTCTAGCGCCTTAAGAAGCATGATGTTGGTCACGTCATAATTGAACTCGGACACGACTACAGCTATATTTATCTCCTGGGATCTACTCTCTGATTGGCCCGACATCCCTATACCCCTGCCTCAATCCCTTACCAGCATATTTACGTAAGGCTAGGCCACCTTTAAATAAAAGCTCCACAGCGTTTCTAGCATGCTTCCTTGCCCTATCAACCGCTATATAGTATAGCTTCCTCTCGTCCTCGGCCTCGTCCTCGTGAACAGTTACATCTATAACATGCCTGTTAGTTAGAATCTGCACCATGGTCAAGCCAATGCTCATGGCTAGATAACTGTATTTATCTACCTGCTCCTTCCCAACCCACCCGAAGGTCACAACTATATCGCAGCCCTCTTCATCTATAAGCTTCTTGGCCGCTACAGGTATGTCCTTGATCCCTGGAACAGTATACCTAACAATCTCAACATCGCTAGCCAACGACCTAATGGTGTCTATAGCGTGTTTAGCCATATCAACCCTCGAAAAAGTCGTGTCTACAATCCCGATCTTGGGCATGGCCCCTACAACACCAACTTAATGATTTCTTCACCCATTAAGAATTGATACCCGTGCTGAAGAGCGTATTTTCTAGCTTTATCTATGCTTAGGGAGGTCCCCTCATCAAGCATCTCAGCTATAACCATGCTGGGCACAAGATTAACAACCCTAGATACAGCAAGGCTCAGCTCGGTGTGGCCCTTCCTCTCCCGGAGGTCCCTTCCAAGGAGTATCGGGACGTGGCCGGGTGAAAAGAACTCTGAATAGAATTTTGCCCTGGCCTCATCGGATCGCCCATCGTGGATCAGTTCGACAACGCTGTGGAGAACCCTTATGGTTTTCTCCCTATCTATATCCGATATGCCTGTCTTAACCGAAATATGGTTAACGCTTATGGAGTATGGTGGGAAGTCACCGTATCTGGGTTTCTTAGAGATTAGGGGCCTGAGTGAGGTGTAGCTACCCAATAGATCCACTATGTATGGGAGCTCAAGCTTTTTGGCGTATTGAAGAGGCATAACGTAGCATATCTGCCCCCCAGCCTCCATCCTGAGCTTCCTTATGCTTCTATAGGTTATCGAGCCTGCATAAAAAACCATATCGACCTCCTCCTCTCTCCCGTGGAGATCGTATATAAGTATAGGTTTTCCCGAGAGCAGATCTGACCTAACCCTATCCCAATCAATCATACCGATCCATACCCCTCAAGCTGGTATCGGCCTCTATAGTGCTTCCTGCTTAATATAAATCCCGCTATCAACATAGATAAGCCTACAAATAAAATAACTATAACATCCAGGCTACCCTCGATAAGTGCAGACGCTAAATCACTGATCGACGAACCCTGGGAGTTGCCGAACGGTACATTATATTGATCACCATCTACAGACCCCGTCGACGTAACCCTTATATAGCCCCTAGTCTCAGAGGCGGTTCCATCAGGCTTCGCATAAACACCTGCATCGGCCTGCATATTCAGCGGTTCAGTATCCGCAGAACCTATAGCAGCCACAAAAACTGCTAGGTAGATAAGGACCCCATACAGCACTATGTGCATTCAACCTTAACCTTGCCATACTTTTTAAGAGCATCTAGAACCCTATCGAAGCTTATCTTCTCGATATAGAATCTAAAGGCTATCCTGGCTCCACCCCCCATCATCAGTGATCCTCCACCCTTGCTCTTTCTAACGAACTCTATAAACCCCCGTGTTCTGTTGCATACAACATCGAATTGCTCATGATCCACTGGGAACTTAACCAATATCCCTGGGCCGTGTATGCCTTTATCGGTTATTGTATAGGAAAACACGCTCTGCATCATCTTGATGCTTTTCTTTTTAAAGTACATCCTGTTAATCACGGTAGGTATCATGAACACAGCCTCAAACATTATGATAGACCCTATAAACCTCTGGACCTGGGTCTCGCTCATGTATGTGGGTATTATGAAGGTGTTGAACGCGTAGAATATTATAAAGATCAGGGGCAGATAGGCCATGGGCATCAAAGTAAACTTCATCTGCGCCTTCCACTCGTTGTTGAACTCAGTATCTCTCTGTATGAGCTGCATAACCTTTTCTGGGGTAGCCTTAAGTATAACCCTGCCTCTCTTAACCTCCTCCGCCTCCTTTCCTCTTAGTGATCCCCTCATGCTTCTATAGCTTAAGAGAAAAAATATAGCGAAATAGCTTATGAAGAAGACTGTTATAACTATCCCGTAGTGCTCTGGGAAGTACGTGATCACGTAGGCGTAGAAGAGGATCATTACCTGCATTATTATATATCCAAGGTACTTCTTGAGGCTCTGCATAATCATAACCTACTTTAAATTAGCAATAAAAGCTTATTTAGATATGGAGCACTATTAATCATGCATACTATAGTTTTAACCATATATATTTTCTACACATCATGAAACATAGAAGTAGCTTAGGTGGATACGCGGTATGAAGATAGTTATACTTGCTGGAGGCTACGGTAAAAGGCTGAGACCACTAACCGAGGAGGTCCCTAAACCCCTAATCAAGATCGGGGAGAAGCCAATAATAGTATGGCAGATGAAGTGGTTCAGCAGCTTCGGATTCGACGAATTCATAATACTTGCAGGATACAAGAAGGAGAAGATAATAGATGAGATCGGCTCCGGGATGAGATACGGCGTGAAGATATCCTATATAGTTGAGGAGGAGCTCCTAGGTACTGGTGGAGCTATAAAGAATGCCGAGCACGTCCTGAAGAAGGAGGATTCCTTTATCGTTGTTAACGGCGATATAATCACGAATCTCGATCCTAGGAAACTCATCGAGGAGCTCGATAGGGGGGACGGTCTCATAGGCGTTATAGCCTCAGTGCCCTTGAGAAGCCCCTACGGGATACTTAAGATCGATGAAGGCAGCTACATAATTGATTTTGCTGAGAAGCCCCTGATCAAGGACTACATGATCAATGCAGGTGTATATGCCTTCAAGCCTGAGATATTTAGGTACCTGCCTAGATCCGGTGATCTTGAGAAGCTCGTGTTTCCTCAACTAGCTAGAGAGAGGAGGCTGAAAGCCGTAACCTACAGCGATGTGTACTGGAGATCTATCGACAGCATTAAGGATCTTGAGGAGGCAGGTAAAGAGGTTAAGGAGGTCTTCAAGAATATCGCTTAAGGTGGTATATGCTGATTATTATTTCGCTGTCGGGGGACCCCGGGGTTTCCGCTGGTATAGCTAGATACTCTGGCGGTACCGTCGTTGCACCCGCCATAAAGAGGTTTCCTGATGGCGAGATCTATATCAGGATAGACCATGATCTGAGGGGTAGAGACGTTCTTATTGTTCAGTCTACCTATCCAGATCAGGATTCAAAGCTTATGGAGGTTCTGTTAGCTATAGATGCAGCAAGCAGGCTTGGTGCGGCAAGCATCAGTGTGTTGTTCACTTACCTAGCCTATATGAGGCAGGATAAGGTGTTTCTTAAGGGTGAGCCTGTCTCCCTGGATGTGGTGTTGAGGACGATCTCTTCTATAGGCGATATAGATAAGCTATTTGTTGTTGAGCCCCATGTTGTGTGGGGAGATAGGTTCACCGCGATCGATGGTGTCTCGCCTCTAGCCGAGAGATTTAGAGATCTAGATGGAATCCTCGTTGTTGCGCCAGACAAGGGGGGTGTTGAGAGGGCTAGAAGGTTCTATAGCTTGGTTAAGGGTTCAGATCTAATATATATGGTTAAGAAAAGGGATAGATACACCGGGAAGGTATCCTCGGAAATTGCGGAGAGTGACGCCGATAAGGTCAAGAATAGCCATGTAGTTATCGTAGACGATATAGTGAGCACGGGGGGAACCCTGGCTGAGGCATCTAGAAAGCTACTTAGCCTCGGTGCATCCAGCATACATGTAGCATGTGCCCACCCGCTATTTGTTGGGGACGCATTCAAGAGGATTAAGGATGCTGGGATAGACAGGATTGTTTGTGGAAGGACCGTTGCCAAAGAGCTTGATGGTGTTGAGTACGTTGATCTATCTAGCCATATAGCCAGATCTATTTTCGGCTAGCTGCAAGTGAGCCGTCTTGATCATTAGGGTTCTAGGCCTGCAGATAGCTAACACAGAGCTTGTTCCCCTAACGTATTATGATCCCGGATCTCTAGCTGTGGTTGTCTGGATTAGGGGTTTGGGAGATCACTGCAGCAACTGTCCATGGCGGTATGCTTATGATCCTGAGAGGTCCCTCAGCCAGAGGTATGTTGAGCTAGATAAAATACTTAAAATAGCTGAGAGGAGGAAGCTAACCAATATAGTTTTACATGGCGGCGACTACGTGGATTTGGGCGGCGCTAAAGATGTATCTATGTATATAGCTTCTCGGGGGTTCGACCTAGTTGTTAAGCATCGCATGTCGAAACCTGTAGAAAAGATACTTGCAGCCAGGGATCACATATCAGCTGTTGTTGGGGAGGTATCTATTTTCCCCGGCGAACATGGAGATGGTGTTTTTAGAAATATCCAGAGGATTATAGATGAGGGTATCTATGTGGAGATCGCCTTGGTGGATCTCAAGCCAGAACTCGAGCTATCGAGGAGGCTTAGAGACGTGATCGATGGTATAAAGGCTCTGGAGCCATCCATCCCTATAAACATATATGGGGTGGGGGTTAGGGAAGAGTACCTCATGCTGGTAAAGAAGATCGTGCGGGACACGTGCAGAAACACATGCTATATACTTGAGGAGAACCTATACATATACCCTGAGCACGTGTATTGTAGATCATGCGGGAAAGCTGTAGGAAAAAGGATACATAATGTAATAGTTAAACCCTTGGGTAGCGGTGAAAGAGGCGAGTGCCACTCGTGCGGCTTCAGAAACTACTATAAGCTGTCTAGAACCAGATCAAGAATACCGCTTATAGCGAACATAAACATTTAGCTTATATATTTGATACAGCTAAACTACTAATGAAGTTAGGCATGGTGTAATAATGAATGCACTCATAATGGCTGGGGGGTTCGCCACTAGATTAAGACCCCTAACCCTTACACGCCCAAAAGCCCTGCTACCTATACTTGATAAGCCGCTGATAGACTGGCTGATATCGGACCTTGTTGATTCCGGGCTGAAAAACATTACTCTAGTGCTCTACCATATGTACGATAAGATAGTTGATCACGTGTCAAATAGCTGGAGAGGCTTAAGCTCCCTTATAAATTACCATGTTGAATCGCTACCCCTAGGTGATGCAGGCTCTATTAGAGAGATAGCCATGGGTAACGGCGTATCTTTCCCTATACTTATCACTTATGGTGATATATTTAGCAAGATCAATTATAGACAGGTGATGGACTACCACAAGAAGATGGGTGGCATAGCAACGATCGTTGCCACAGTCGTAGAGGATGTATCTAGATTCGGTGTGCTGAAATTCGGCGACGATAACAGGCTTATAAGACTGATCGAGAAGCCCAAAACGGCAGGCAAGGAGTCGGGATACGTCAATGCCGGGGTGTATGTTGTTGAGGAGGAGATAATAGATTTGATAGAGCCGGGCAAGAAGCAGAATATGGCGAGGGATATAATTCCTAAGGCTATAGATAGGGGCGACATATATGTCTATAGGTATAACGGTGTATGGAACGATATTGGAACACCCAGCGACTATCTAGAGGCCAATATACAGGCGATCTACCAGATAAGTAGCGAGGGAGTGGTGATCAGCAGCAATGCAGAGATAGATAAGGATGTCGAGGTTAAGGAGCCCATATATATAGGGAGCGGCGTGAATATATCTAGCCACAGTAGCATCGGGCCATATACAGTCATCATGAGCGGCACCTCTGTAGGTCTTGGAGCGCTAATCGAAAATAGCCTTCTGATGCCCAACACCAGGATCTCTAACCACACGGTTGTTAGGGAATCAATAATCGGCTTCAGAAGCTATATAGGGTCGTGGTCGCGAATCTCCAAAGGAACTATAATTGGTGACGGCGTGGTTATCGGTGATAAAAGCTGTATTGGTGAGGGCACTATTGTTCTTCCGTTCAAAGAGATCTACGACGATCTATGCTCCAAAACAGGGAGAATAATCCTTTAAAGCCGGAGGCCCACAGGCATCAGGTTATCTCTATCGTCTGTATAACGAGTGTTCTGAACTTTTTTATTATCTCCTCGAATTCGTCTATATATATAGTGCATGGCTCGGTGTATTCTACACGGCTTCTTCCAGCTAGTCTAAGTATGAATTCGTATTCCTCCTTGCTACAGTTAATCACCCTAAAATATATTGATCCAGATACCTTCCCGATAACTATAGGTAGCCTAACCCTGTCAATCATGTATCTCGGAACTATTGATACAGCCAGCTTAAGTTCATCGGGATCTATAGTGTGGAGGCTTCCATCTTGGAGCCTCACGCTATAGTTTCCTGATTCGAGCATATCCCTTATGCTTCTTCTTTCTGCTGGAAGAGAGCTTCTTAGAGACCTAATTAGATAGTTGTAGTAGGTATATACCGCCTTCTCCAGTCTATCCTCTCCTTTCCGGTTATCCACAGCTATCTCCTATATCTAGCGTATATCATAGCGTGATCCTTATCGAAGGGCTCTAGATGCACCACATCAACTATCTCAAAGCCTCTAGACTCTAGAGTCTTGATCTCCATCTCATAAACCTCGCTCGGCTCAAGAGTAACATCAACGCTCCTCGCCTTAATAGCTATGAGCAGATAGCCGTTCTCCTTTAGAAAGAACTCCGCGTTGTCCGCAACTATATCTGCCTGATCGGGCTGAGCCACATCTGCATATATACCGTCTACAAGGTCTATGAAGAAGCGGTATTGATAGGGCTTTCTCGCATCACCCAGAATAGGGATTAGATTGCTTCTGGATTCAGCAACTATCAGAAGCTCCCTAAATACTCTTGGCGCAAATTCAACGGCGTATACAACTCCCTCGCTACCTATTATATCTGATACGTGGCTCGGTGTCGTACCGGATCCTGCACCCAGATATAGTATCTTGTCACCCTTGCTTATCGGGAGCTCCTTTATGCCTTTCAGAAGCGCTCCAGCAAGCTTGCTTCTGTACGCATTCCACTCCCTCAGCTCGAGGTTGTTCCACTTGAATAGCCTCTCACCATAGACCCTTATGCCTGGAGCTAGATTCACTGTCGCGAGCTTGCTGGTTCCATCCTCCATCTCGACTATATATACGTTTTTATATGTTTCGTGCTCGGTTATCTTTACGGGCTCAGAAATCGCAATCACCTAGACGACGTCTTTACCTCTGTACTTATTTTAGGTTTTGATTATTATTAAAATAAATATTTATTGCGGGACCCCACTACCTTCTATGACCCTTCTTCTTTCTCCGCGGAAATCTCCTTCCTCTCTCCTCCCTCTCCCTCTTTGGGGGCTTTGGATACAGCTTCTTGATCTCTTCAATCCTCTCCATCAGAGACTTCTTTAGCCTATCACCCAGAAATCTACCCGTAAAGAAGTCGATTCTAGCCGCTATAGCCAGCTTCGTAGCCAAAGCCCTAGCTATCTTGCCGCGCTGCCACCTTGGGGATCTGTGTATCTCTGGAAACTGAAATATGATCCCGTGCTTAGGAGGTCTACCACCAGTTCTTAGAGCTCTAAAGAGAGCTTTCTCGGCACCAAGAACCTGTATCGTGCTAGCCGGTAGCTTAGCCAGCTCTTCTAAGCTGCCGGCCAGGCTTAATAGTCTAGCGGCGAGAAGCGGTCCTACAAGCTCGTTCACGTTTGGAGCGACCTCTTTAACCACGTTGGATGTGTAGTTCGTGAGATAGCTTCTGAGCTCGTGGAGCTGCAGCATTATCCTCGCTAACGTCTGTATTGGCTTTATGTCGAATTCCGAGAGGTCAGCCCCCATACTCTTCATGGCTGCCTCGGTAACTCTTTTAGCTAGATTCTCGCCAAGCCCTATCTTACGGAGGGACTGTATGCTATAGTTATCCCTTGTCCCCAGCTCGCTGACTATTCTCGCATACCTGATATGGTCGTCTATAAGCTCATCCAGCTCTGGGAAGTGTATGCTGTACCACTCCCTCAGTCTTGCCGCAAATAGATTGAGTGTTTTATCTATATCATCTATAGCCCTAATGCTCTGGATAGCCAATAGATCCCTCTTACCAGCATACTTCCTTAGCTCCCTTCTAGCCACCTCAAGCGCTATCCTATGGGACACCGCTACATACTTGTCTCTGCCCTCAACTATACCCTGCGAAACATACAGTTCAGGCACCCGACTCCTGAAGCTTCTGAATACCCCATCACTCTCTACTCTAACATCAAATCCCTTGCTAGCTATATATCTAGCGACGGCATCGTCCTCGACAACAATCTGTACATTGTCTTTGCCGAATCTAGACTCGATCTCCCTTAATGCATCATCCACAAGACTGTCATGCCCCTCATTGATTCTTCTCCATATGTTTTCCGCTATATTGACTTCGTCGCCTTTTCTAGATCCTGTATATATCAGATCGCCATCGCCGCTAAAAACAAACACGCCAAGAAGATGCTCAAATAGATAAACCTTATCTCGGGTGCCAACAGTAGCTGTAGTAGCCGCCATTCCAGACATCAAGATAAAATTAGCTAACTACTGATATAAATATCACAAGCAAGTGATGGAGAGCCGGGGGCGGGATTCGAACCCGCGAACAACGGGTCTATACGGGCGGTACACCACCGTCCCACTGCAGCCCGCCGCCTTAGTCCACTCGGCCACCCCGGCTGTGGATCACGCTTATGTTATGTGGTACGGGTCACCCATTTTTATCTTATTATTCAGGGAAAATATCTATTTCCCGCTATCAGTGGTGCGGCATGGATCCTATTTAATATTTTAACTAATTAAAGATTAAAGAAGCGTGTATTCAGGTAGTATCTAGTCCTCTGTAGCTAGAAACCTGCATAGGGCGGCGTATATGAGTGCGTGTATTTTCTGTTCGGGGTTTTCTCCAAGATCTTTTAATTCGATCTTTAAATCAAGCCTATC
>JALXCO010000010.1 GCA_026990885.1 Desulfurococcales archaeon | reverse complement strand
ATATAGCTGGGCAAGCAAGAAAGTGAATAGGGTTAGGTATCCATCGAGATAAATTGTAGATGAACCACAGCTCCGGATAGGGGTCCTCAATAGAAGTTGCTAGGAGAACCATACTAACATACATAGCCCTAGCCCTTATTGTTGGAGTCTACATATATATGGTTCTAGACTACTACAGCTCCCTACCCTACTTCACAGAGTACATATCGGACGAGGTATGGTATGTAAGTTCAGCCAGAAACCTCCTATACGAAATGGGGATTAAGGTCGAATCCAAAACGCTAGGCGGAGCAACCGTTGTTGTCGGGGAAAACGCCGATGTTGATAGAGTTATAGAAGAGATCGAGAGGAGAGGCCTGGGAGAGGTAATAATATCGAACTATACAGAGATAAAAGCGATATACGTTAAGCTATACAGCGTAGAGAAGATCGATGAGTTAGCGGGTATAGAGGGTGTGGAAAAGGTTGTTCCAGGATACTATTATGAGGATCGAAGCAACATATACAACTATCTAAATCTTGAGCACCCCCCACTAGGCAAGTACCTCATAGGTTTATCTATGCTTCTACTTGGAGACGATCCTCAGAGCTGGAGGGTCCCCAGCATCGTTGCTGGGGCGGCGATAATGATTATAGTTTTTCTGGTTGTTTACGAGATCACAAGAAGCCATATATTCTCCCTACTGGCCCCCCTTCTTCTGCTCAGCGACTCGCTGTTCAGATATATGAGCGGTATAGCTATGCTAGATATATTTCTAGCCCTATTCACGGCGGCATCAATATATTTTATAGTTAGAGAGAAGCTAGATCTCGCATCGATATTCATAGGGCTCGCGGCATCGGTAAAGCTTAACGGAGCCTTCATCCTCCTACCCTACCTCCTCCTACTCATAGCGAGAGGGGACGACTACCTAACTATATATAGGAGAGCCATAGTGGTCCCTCTAGCAGTATTCGTGGCAGTGAACGCACCAGTGATAGCTGTAGTGGGTTTCGAGAAATGGTACGATGAGAGTATCGTTGGGGCTATCCAGTGGCATATAAGTACTAAAACAAAGCCTGGTGAGGGACCCCCGATCTCTACGCCCTGGGAATGGTTCTATGGTGCGAATCCATTCTACTTCACAGTTGATCCAGATACCCCAGCAGTAGGGAATATATATGCGTATATATCCACCATCGCATCGTCAGCGGCGATAGTTATAGCTTTGAGGAGAAATCTCAAGATACTGGATCTAACCCTACTAACCTACACCACATGGGTTATGTATGTGGTGCTCTGGCTAATAGGCAACAGATCACAATACAGCTTCTACATGCTCCACATAACCCCCATGATGCATATTCTATTAACCGTGAACCTCTGGTTTGCGTCGATATACTATAGGGATATTATCGAGGACTATAGATCTATAGCAAGAAAAATAATATATCGGCAAAAGCAGGAGAAGCAGATCCAAAATACTGAGCAGGAGGACACCGATAGTGATCAGGTTAGCTAGATTTTGCGTTGATACATCGATCAATCTATATGTCTGTTTTTCAGCATATATTCAAAGCCGCTTAGATTAATATTTGTACTGGTTTTAGAGTTAAATAAAGCTAAATTATATCTAGATAAAAGGTTTAATTTAGAAAAATATATTAACAATTAAAGGTTAAAATAATTAAGGTGAATAAACATGTCATTTACCGATAAAGAAAATAGAAGGGAAATACTATATAACGCGGTACTATACGCCATAGGAGCGGTGCTCGGGGACCTCGCATCAAGAAACTACGAGCTTGCTGAATCACTACACAAGGAATTTGGTAGATACATAAAGGAGTATCTGGAGAGAAAGGGTCTGAAATACAGGTTATCCAACGATCCACAGGAGCTGGTGGGCAACATACTGAAATTATTTATAGACGACCTGAGATTCGCTAAACTAGAGAAGATAGAGGATACCAGAGATAGAGGTAAGCATGGGGTGTGGAAAGAGCTTCTCGGAAGAGAGGCCTATGAGGAGCTCGCTAAGAGGTACCCTGATCCATTCCTATCATGCCCCCTAAATGCAGTTATAAGATACGAGCTCGATAAGCTGGGCTACACACTCATTGTTCATGGATGCAGAACGGATCCTTCAAGAGATATTCTTGAGTCATGGGAGGAGGTAGTTAAGGGCACGCGGTTCCTTGCTCCTAAAGAGCGGTTCTAGCCCTAGAATATTTTTGTCTTAATTAAATTATTATATAATGTTTTTGCTCTATCTATTCAGGTGGGTAGCGATAAATATACATATGCTATCGAAGAAGGATCTTAAGAGAACGATCTCCATTCTCGAAGAGAGCTTTAGATGCGTGATCCAGGAGAATATCAGGAAGCCGAAGAAGGGTTATGTGGTTAAGGCTAAGGACCTAGCTCTCTATATATTGGAGACCACGCCCTCTATCATTGAGACTTCTGAAGCGATTATTCCTACGATCCATATATTGAATACAGCAAGATGCAATATCGGGTACGTAACCATCGATGAGGGTGCGGAGCCCCACATACTTAATGGTGCAGACATAATGATTCCTGGTATAGTAGATCTAAACAGCTTCAGAGAAGGAGACATCATAGGCGTCAAAAGCGTGAAGCACGGATCATATATAGCTATAGGTAAAGCACTAATGGATTCAGAAAGAATAAAGGAGCTGAATAGAGGTAAAGCAGTTAAAAACATACACTACGCAGGAGACAAGATATGGAGATTCATCATAGACTCGCTAAAGAGGATCCAATAGAGCAG
>JALXCO010000009.1 GCA_026990885.1 Desulfurococcales archaeon | reverse complement strand
GCTGCGAGATATCTTGATGCCTCTCTTGGGTGTATACCTCCTTCTCTAGGTATATATGTTATCTTTTCGTTAACCACGATATAGGGATCATTATCGATCGCTATACCAATCCCAAATGTGTGTGCTGTTGACTCTATCCCTAAAACCCTTACCTGTGTGCCCATAATGATACTGCCATATATTAGATTTCTACAATGGCTTAAGAATAAGCAAAATCTATTATTGTATAGGCTATATGCTTCATCCCCAGCTTAAAGTCAGTCACCCTGATATTTTCGTTGGGTGAATGTGTCCTGGATCCGTAATACCCTACGCCTCCCCCGGTCATTGGTGTTTGGGCCACATGTGTGAACAGGTATATTGGTCCTGAACCCGCTGAAAGGGGGGCTACTGCTGGATCTTTGTTATATGCTTTTTTAGCTGCTCTTATAGAGCTTTGTACTATTTTTTCGCTGTATTTCGTATATCCTGATCTATATGATCCGTGAATAATAAGTTCATAATCCCTAAAGCCTTTCGACTCTATATAGCTCTTGAAGGACTCAAGGATCTTTTCCGGATCCTGACCCGGCACAAGCCTTATATCTATCTTAGCCCCAGCCACAGATGGAACAATGGTCTTTGAACCTTTACCTGTGTATCCGGAATATAGCCCCGATATATTTAACGACGGCTTCAAATATAGCTGTTTAAGAGCGTCTAAACCCTCAACACCGCCGACAAATTCATCTATGCCCAGCTCTCTTTTCAAATCATCCAGATTCTCACCCAAATTCTCAAGTAGTTTGATAGCTTCATTTCCTAGATCCTCGATATCGTCGTAGAATCCTGGAATTAATACATTGCCCTTCTCATCTTTCAGTATAGATAACATCCTTACCAGCTTCCATGCGGGGTTGGGGATTATTGCTGAATATCCGCTATGCACATCTCTATTTGGGCCCTTGAAGATTATCTCTATATACAGCATTCCTTTAAAACCGAGATTTATGCCTAGCCTTCCATCTCTTCTAATATATCCTGTCTCCCATATACCGCCAAGAGATTTGATCCATTCTCTATTTTCCTCCACGAATTTATGTAGTGTGGGTGATCCTATCTCCTCCTCGCCTTCTATGACGTATTTTATCTTTAGATCTAGATCTTCTAAACTGTCAGCTATAGCGTCTATAGCGCCTATTCTAGCCGCTATATTACCTTTATTATCGGCTACACCTCTACCGTATAATTTACCGTCTTTCTCAACTAGATTGAATGGATCACTATCCCAAAGATCAAGAGGATCAGGTGGCTGAACATCATAGTGGTTGTATATGATTAAAGATCTATTTCCACCACCCAGCTCACCCATAACAACCGGGTGACCACCATAAGACTTTACTTCAACCTTGAATCCCCGCTGCCTCAATAGATCTCTAATATATTCCGCGCACCCATATAGATCGTCGCCTCCCCACGCAGAAACAGATCTATAGCTAATCAATTCTTTAAGGTATCCTATATACTCCTTAAAATTATCTTCAACAAATGCATCAACCTTCTTATATAGCGTTTCAGGATCAGATCCTCCAGCCATTAGCTATCTCCTAACCTAATATGGTTGCGTAGTATAAAAAATATTAATATATAATCTGTTCTGTATATTGGACAAAAAGACTATGAAAAAAATAATTCGTCACATTTTTGGACTGGCTGAGTTGGGGTTTAAGGAACTAACTCTACATGTTTCAATATACACTATACTTAGTTCATTAACAATGTTGCTTAGTGATCTCAGTATATCCCAATCAATTATTCTTCTAAATATAGTATATACGCTGATGATAGTTATCAGGATGGTTGCTTTTGGAGGATACGGTGTCTTCATTAAGCCTGATACCGTTGGCTTACTGATTTATATACTATACCAATACATCTACGCCGATCCCTTTGCTTCGATCTTTCCCCTCACATTAATGATCCTAGTACTCAGCTCCAAAATCCTATTTGAGCAGATTCTTATAACGCCAATATATCTCGAAAAAAAATCCCAGAAGATCGAGGTGCTGAAGTACGGGAATAGAGTATATAAGGAATCTAAAGATATATACCCAGGCGAATTGGTAAAATTAAAGCCAGGCCTAATTACCCCGGCCGACATGGAAATTATCAAGGGCAAAGTAATTGTTAGAGAACCAGTTACGGGAGTAAAGATTATTGAGAAGAAGAATGGCGATGTAGTTATTTCAGGTTCAAAAATCGAAAGCGGCTATGCTGAAGCAGTCACCTTAACTTCATATTGGGATTCTCTGTATTACCAAACATTAGGTATAAGCTTCATAAACAGCTCTAATGCTGTTTCTAGAGTTACCATAGTTCTCTATATTATTATAGCTTCAATATACTTTGTTTTCCTTAGCTATAATACGTCTCCAGGGACCTCTAATATTTTTCCTGGCAGCATCATAATATATTCTTTACCTCTAAGTCTGCCTATTATATATGGCCTATACTTCGCTAAAATAAGTATAAAGGGGTGCTCAAGCGGTCTATATACAACTAGATATATTGATACTGTGGACAGTATCTGTAGTAGCTCACACATAGCTATCAAGCTAGACAGCATAGTCAGCAAAAGTGAATTCAACAATTATGTGGTTGTGTCTAAACCCCCATATAGCAGGGAGGAGGTCGCTACACTAATATGTCTATCGAACATAAATAATATATCGAAG
Source organism: Desulfurococcales archaeon (assembly GCA_026990885.1). Lineage (GTDB taxonomy): Archaea > Thermoproteota > Thermoprotei_A > Sulfolobales > AG1 > WANO01. The sequence continues at coordinate 64 of JALXCO010000009.1, read as the reverse complement.
ACCGGATTATGTTCTAATATATCTCCAATAAATAAGAGAAGATACCAGGTAGTTTCGAAATTTA
>JALXCO010000008.1 GCA_026990885.1 Desulfurococcales archaeon | reverse complement strand
AGTAATATATGATCGAGGGGCTAGCTATAGATAGAAGCACGCCTTTCAGGTCGCTACGCATGATACGCCCGAGCCTGACTATGGTGGCTACATAAATTACGTAAAAGAAGTAGTTTATTATTGAGCTGGCGGTATAGTGCAGGTATAAGCCATCAAAGACAGTTTCAGCGAAGAGGTTTGACAGATATATTGAAATAAGCCAGTTTAAGCCTATTAAAGGTGGGTACTCTAAAAAGTAGTCCAGATAGACAATGCCGTCTAATCCAACATAATCCCTATACCATCTATCGCCCTCTATAAATACCCTAACGTATACCGATACAATATCGGAATATTGCCCGAGGAACTGTGGGCTATGTATTATGTATGACAGCAATATAGCTAGAGTGCCAGCGAATACTACGGCAAGCTTCAACGCTGACCACTTATATCAGGTATCCTTGACTCGATGATCGATAATACATCATCTAAAACAGCTTGGTAAGGCCTCTCCGCATCGATCCTGATCAGATAACCTTCAGATACCAGCCTGAGATATACATCTCTCACTTTTTCAAGTATCTCTCTCTTCTCAAAAAACACCCATTTGCCTCCTTTATGTTTGTGCTTTAGTCTATTTAGCGCCTCCCCGACGCTTACATCGAGATATATGGCTATATCGGGCTTCCTAAATATAGAGTTGATATCCATAACCCACTTGAGTGGGGCCCCCATAGCGCTTTGATATGCGAGCGAGCTATAGTAGTATCTATCACACACGACGATCCAGCCGTTCTCCAGTAGGGGAAGCACAACATTATGGAGATGGTAGGCTCTATCGGATGCCATCGCTAAAGCATCGATATATGGGTTGTCTTTTTTCTCTTCCTTAACACGTTGTAGAGCCTGAGAAAATGGGGACTCGAACGGCTCATAGGTGTAGGCCGCCCTGAAGCCTTTTGAAGATAAATTCTCCACGATACCCTTTGAAATCGTCGTCTTTCCTGAGCCATCAATACCTTCAACAGCTATTAGAATCCCCTTCAACAAATACTTCCCCCATACCGCTGTGGGAATCAACCTTAAGTTTTATTTTTCTACCGTTAAGCTTCTCAAAAACCTTGATTGAGTCCACCTGTATAAGGATTATATTCCCTAAAACGCATCCAGCAATCAGCACGGGATCTATTTCCTCCACAATCATAGCTTTGGGGCCGACACCGTTTTTGGCTAGGCCGTAGATTATAAAGCTTCCAACGCTAGATCCTCTTGATCCTTTAAACACCAATACCTTATCTTTTAAATATATTTTCCTATCATCTTTAGTTTGGAGCCTTAGCTCACCCCTATTGGGGTCGGTATCGCCCAAGAAAGATATATATTGATCTATATATAGCACCTCACCACAGGATTCCCCTTCAACGATACCTCTTCCCCTAATGATCATCTCGATTTAGTCCCTCCCCCTCTCTACATATCCTTTTAATTTTTTCGACTGGCATAAATATAGACTCTCTCTCAAGATCTATATTCAGCCCTATAGACCCTTCAAAGCCGGGTTTATTCTTGATTGCTTCGCTGATAGCATCCATAAATCTAGGGTATTTTTTAGACGGGGTGTAGTATCTGTAGAGTCCACGGAAAGATATCTCTATGTATTTCTGCCCGCTGATCTCAGCATACAATAGGTACTCCCTGCATTTTCTCTTAATATATCTTAATATTGTGTAGGAGATCAGGTGTATAGGATCATCTTCAGGCACATCCGCTATAAATATACACCTCTAATCCCCTTATTATTCTGTATATCGACTTGAGAGAGTACATAATCTACATTTGATATATTGTATTGTTTGCTTAAAAGAAATCAATTCTATAAGTTAGTCTATAAGTTAGGTGAGCTAATATAATATTTGGGGGTTAAAAGTGTATGATCAGCATGTGTTTGCTACAATACTAATATTTTTAGGGGCCGTACTGCTGATAATTGGATTAATACTATATATATCACCTATCATAGCTAAATCGATAAATACCCTCAATATCCCCGAGCCCCTTAAGAGCATTCTTCTAGTTAAAACACGTTTAGGATCGATCGATATATATACATCCCCCTTAGCCATTATAATATTAACCCTACTCTATATAGCGTTTGTTTTAGGGAGATAGGTAGACGCAATGAGCAGTAGAAAAGGCATATATAGGTATCTAAAGCATCTAGAGAGGTTTTTCATCGATAGATCTGCATTCATATCAGCAAATAGATTTGTGTTGACAGGCTTGCTCGCGTACAATATAGCCTACAGATTATTCTACTTGGGAGACAATGTTGTGGAGCTATATGATCGATGGTCACTAAGTCTAGATACAGTAGATAGGTTTCTTAAGTATCTAGGCGCAGACCTGGAGAAATCGCTGGTTATTAAGGAAGGGAGCAAATACATATTCTCACCCCTAAAAGATATTCTGGCAGATAGAAAGAGACTTGAGTACGCGCTGGCCGTATACAGTAATGGTGGAGCAGCATTATTGATGTCGAAGGGGTTTAATGCCTATAGCGTGAAAAATATAGGGAAAAACACATACATGATTGTTGACTCTGCAGGCAATGAAAAGACCTACATTAAGATCAGTGGATACAGGATAATGCCAGCAGATATAGGATCCAAATTCAAGCTGTCTTTAGATAAGCTATATGAGGCGTATACAGTATATGGCCAGCTCAAGTTTAGCGACGGAGTTAGGATCCTAGTATCTGAGCTAGGTATGGATAGGAAGGAAGCCAATAAAGTTCTAAGAGACCTTATAGCTAGGGGATTGATAAACGTATCTAAAGGGGGCTACCTTGAATTCCTATAAATATAATCTAGCTAAAGATTTATTATGGGTGATAGTTTGAGTGACTCAAACACAAACAGTAACAGCAAGTTAGGTAAGAAAGTGGTTGTTGGTTCCGATGATCTTTATCCAGCAGCCAAAAAGATCTATGAGTATCTAAAAGAAAAAGGATACGAGGTGATTCCACTAGGATCGCTCAAAACAAACAAACCCGAACCCTGGCCCTTTGTAGGGTATGAAGTAGCTAGAATGGTAAGCACAGGGAAGGCTGATTGGGGTGTTGTTGTGTGTTATACAGGTACAGGGGTCTCTATAGCGGCAAACAAGGTGAAAGGTATAAGGGCTGCGTTATGTAACGATGCGCAAACAGCTAAAGGAGCAAGACTATGGAACGATGCAAATGTTCTGGCGGTTAGCGGTAGGCTGGTTAGTGAGGAGGTTGCTAAAGAAATTATCGATGCATGGGTTTCCGTTAAGGAGCCTGATCCCTCAGAGATCAAGAATATAAAGTCTATTAAAGATATAGAGGAATCAGAACTGAAGTGAGAGAGTTAAAGTTCTAGAATGTATCCGGAGCGGGACCTCTATATTTTACTTCTGTAGATCACTTACGGTGAGAGATCCTAGGGTGTCGAGAATGGCGAAAACGCCTAATGAGCTCCCCGTAGCTTTAACTATAGCCGGCGTGGATTCGGGTGGAGGAGCGGGTATAGCCGCAGATCTAAAGACATTTGCGGCTATAGGGGTTCACGGCACACTGGCAGTAACAAGCGTAACTGCACAAAATACCCTTGGTGTTCAGGGGATCCATGACATACCACCCCAGATGGTTGAGCTTCAGGTTGAGGCTATAGCCGAGGATATGGGTATCGATGCCGCCAAGACTGGTATGTTGAGTAATAGGGGTATAATAAGGTCGGTTGCTAAGGTAGTGGAGAAATACGGCTTTCCCCTTGTCGTTGATCCCGTTATGTATGCTAAAAGCGGCGATAAGCTACTTAGAGACGACGCAATCGAGGATCTGAAAAACAGACTACTGCCGCTAGCCTTGATAGCAACCCCAAATAGATTTGAAGCTGAGCATCTAGCAGAGATGGAAATAAGGAATCTGGACGATGCTTCCTTAGCAGCGAAGAAGATATCTAGATCATATAATGTGGATATTGTCGTGGTTAAGGGGGGACATCTAGAGGGAAGCTACAGTATAGATACTATATATAACAGTGAGAAAGACGAGGTAATCAGGCTAACATCTCAAAAAGTATCGGGATGCACACATGGCACTGGATGCTCCTTCTCCGCAGCTATTGCTGGATATATTGCTTTGGGTAGGGACCCTATAGAGGCGATAAAGCTGGCTAAAAACTTTATAACTAAAGCTATAGAAAGATCATATAGAGTGGGAAAGGGCCACTGCCCGGTCAACCCAATGGCTGAGCTAGCTATAGATGCTGAGAAGTATAGGGCCCAGGATAAACTGTATAAATCGGTTAGAGAGCTTGAGAACATGGACGACTTTGCCGCGCTAATACCAGAGATCCAGGTGAATTTCGTGTATTCAATCCCTAGATACCTGGCTAAAGGTATAGAAGATGTGGTAGCCGTTCCAGGAAGAATTATAAACTTCATGGGGAAACCTAAGGCGTCGGGCTACCCTGTTTCTGGCGCATCTAGCCATGTTGCTAGGGGCGTTCTTAAAGCTATGGAGTTCTATCCCGATATAAGATCCGCTATCAACATAAGGTACAGTAGCGATATAGAGTCCATAATCAAGAAACTGGGATTCAAGTACTACATATATGATAGAAGAACAGAGGAGCCTGAAGAAGTGAAGAGGCAGGAAGGCATGTCTATACCGTGGAAGGTCAAGACAGCCTTTGAAAAGTCGAGGTCCCGCTTAGATGCGATTATAGATCTGGGAGACTACGGCAAGGAGCCCACAGTAACTATATACGGCAGAGACCCTGAAGACGTGCTTAACAAGGTTAAGAAGATAATAGAGGAAATAAAGAAGAAGTAATATTCATCCCTAAATACAATGGCTTCAACGGATAGTAGGTGGCGGGATGGAGGACTTTGGATCCTCAATCTAGAAGTGCTGTATGGAATATAGGTTTGGGACTGCTGATCTATGGGGTAGTACTACTGATCATATATATGTCTATTATTAATTCACATATATATAGGGCTATAAAGTACTATGGCTCCGAAGCAACCGTGCTAGCAGTCTCCAGCGCCCTCACATTCATTATACTGCTGGTTATCCATTCCATCATACTTAGAACATTCACCAAGATCTCGCTAAACATCTCGCTACTGGCTTTAGCGTTAACGTTTTATCTGGATATCTTCAGCAGAAAGGATCTATATGTATCGATCTACCCATTGATAGTAACGGTTGAATCAAACAACCATTTCAGGGCGGTGCTTCCCGATCTCTTCCAGATATCCCTGCTAGCATTGATATATATTAATAAGAGACATCTGGTATCGCTGATTAGAGCTATTGGCGGCAGGCTATAGATAGTTTTATAAAGACTTTTTAGATAATATACATGGGGTGTATTAAGAGGGGTATGAAGAACTCTATTGAAAGCCTATGCGGAGGTCTCCCCCCAGAAATATGCCAGCAACTGACTGCCGAGAATCAAATAGTTAAAATAAGACTGGAAAGAAGAAAATTTAGAAGAGAAGTAACCATAATAGAAGGTTTAGACGAGAACGTTCATGATCTAAGAAAGCTAGCCTCCATGTTTAAATCAAGGCTAGCCACAGGTGGCACAGCCAAAAATGGCAGGATAGAGCTTCAGGGGGACCATAGATATAAAGTGAAGCAAATACTCGTGAACGAGCTCGGTATACCTGAAGAGAATATCTTAATGATAGAGGAAGTTGAAGGAGTATAATTTTTTAAGCTTGGTTAACAGAAAAAATCCTTAACTCTACACTATATATTCGCTACACCATTATATTGTCGAGATATCTCCAGAGCTGTTCCTCTGTTTCTTTCCTGATCCATGATATGAGATCTTTTTCATCGATTCTAATCTGGCTTCTATCATCCCTTAAGCGTATAGTTACTGTCCCATCCTTTATGGTTTGGTGATCTACAGTAACCGCGTAGGGGACCCCTATCTCATCGGCCCTAGCGTATCTTCGCCCAATACTTCCTGAGCTATCGTATATGGCTGACACCCCGTTGGCTATGAGCTTTTTATATATATCTCTAGCTATCTTAACCATTGATTCATCGTTTTCGAGAAGCGGCAGTACTGCTACATGTATTGGGGCAATATATGGTTTGAATCTTAGAAGTACTCTTTCTCCATCCTCAGTATAGCTGTTGTCCAGCACTATATAGAGCAGTCTCTCGGCACCAAATGAGGGCTCAACTACGTGGGGTATAAATTTTACTGTTTTGATCTCTTTCTCGTGTTCCTCTACTACTATGATATCTGGATCTATCTCGATGTTATCGATCAATATTTTGCCTGTACTGCTATCTATATATCGGTGTATTTCGCCTGGATCTACCTTGCTTAACGCCCTAAATATTTTAGATGATTCACCGCCGTACCTTTCAATAATCTTCAGCTTATCTATCTTAATCTTTTTCTCAGTAATCTTCATGGGCTTATCGAGGGTTTTAACGACCTCAAGACTCTGATTACTGAACTTAATATGTCTAGATAAATCATAGTCTGTTCTATATGCATGTCCCGAGATCTCTATCCAGCCCCATCTAGATACCTTAACCATCTGATCAAACACCTGCTGGGCATAGTGAGCTCTCTCATGGGGGAGTTTCTCTTCGAAATAGATGTTGTCCTTATCCACACCTAAAGCTTCAGCAAATACATCGCTGACCCCCATCCAGTAGGCCTGCCAAGGTATCTTGATCACACCATCGTCTACGGCTTCAGATATCTTCATAGGCTGAGGCTCCTGAATCTCCTTTCTCCTCATATCTGCGGTCAGGATATTGATTTTTCGATCTTCAACTCTGTATAGTAGATCGCATCTAGGATCATCAGGATCGAAGAAGAACTCGATCTCCATGATAGTGAATTCCCTCAGCCTAATCATGCCCTGTCTAGGTGAGATCTCGTTTCTGGAAACCCTCCCGATCTGGGCAATACCTATCGGGAACCTGTTTCTCATAGCCTCCCTAACCCTCTTAAAGGAAACAAACATACCCTGAGCAGCCTCAGGCCTTAAGTAGCCCACATTATCTGAGTAGGGGCCGATAGTGGTTTTAAACAGCAGGTTGAATGTTCTAACCTCGCTTAGAGGTCCCTGGCATGAGGGGCATCTTATATCATTTTCTCTAATTATCCTAGTAAGCTCATCCACACCCAAGCCCTCAGTTTTTATATTGACCGCGGCCTCTATCAGGTGATCAGCCCTGAATTTCCTGCCGCACCTAACGCATTCAACAATAGGATCGGTAAAGCTCTCCACATGCCCCGACGCCTTGAAAACCACCTCGGGAGCTATAATGGGTGTTTCTATCTCGACAACCAGGTCTTGGTGAAGCTCTATAAATACTTTCCTCCACAACCCAACAATATTGTTTTTTAGCCTAACCCCTAAAGGGCCTAAATCAAAGAATCCAGAGACACCGCCGTAGATTTCGTATGAGGGCCAGTAGAACCCCCTTCTCACGGCTAGCTTCATGATCTTATCGTATTTATCGCCTATATCGATATTATCCCCATCCTTCAAAGATACACACCTGCAGTTTCTTGAATAGCTGGCGTATCAGGCCATAGTATTTAATAGCTTAATTAGTTAAATTTTTAGTGAGCTCCATGGCTTTAGACACTATAGGTGTTGCTCTAGATGGCTGTGCTTGAGGCATTAGCAAAAATAGGTGAATATTTTCCAGGTGTTCCGAAGCCTGTTATTAAGCCTACACTGGGTAGGAGATTCCTGTATACTTTTATAGCTTTAGCCCTCTATATCCTGATGTCATCGGTGCCCCTCTATGGTATCCAGCATGTGGGTGGGTTCCTAGGAGATCTACCCCAAATAGTCCAGATAGTTTTCGCATCGACGCAAGGAACTCTGGCGCAGCTGGGGATAGGCCCCATAGTTACTGCTGGATTGATAATGCAGATACTGGTTGGATCAAAAATAATAAATCTAGACCTATCCAGGCCCGAAGGAAGAAGGCTATTCACGTTGTCTCAGAAGACACTAGCTATAATAATAGCCTCGGTAGAGGCTTTCGGTTTCGTTATAATAGGATCCAACTTCTGGTTCTTAACAGGGCCAAACCCCATATTTGATGTGGATGCGAGTGCAGCTATAAGAGCGTTTGTATGGTTCCAGCTAGTGTTTGCTACCTTGATAGTTATACTGCTTGATGAAATGCTTCAGAAAGGCTGGGGTATAGGTAGCGGTATCTCGCTATTTATACTGGCTGGAGTGGCCATGAGCGTTTTCAATAATATCTTCTCGCCATTCCCTGTATCGGAGACAACTTCAGAGCCCCTAGGATTCATACCGTTCCTTGTATGGGCGTCCATGAATGGTACGCTAGATATGCAGAACCTATTTGTGAGGGTTAACCCCCAGATCGGGCAGACGCTGCCAGGCTTACTGGGGCTCATATCTATGATTGTGCTGATAGTGATACTGATATATCTGCAGAGGATGAAGGTGTATATACCAGTTACCACTCAGAGACTGAGAGGGATAAAAACCAGGGTCCCGCTACAGTTTCTATACGTAACAAACATACCGGTACTGCTGGTATCTATCCTGTTCTCAGACCTGATAATATTCAGATCGCTACTGTCAGCTAACCCAACAGCGGCTGAGATACTTGATAGAGTCATCTACTATCTCAACCCGCCCAGAGGATACTTTGAGCTTTTCGTAGATCCATTAAGGATAGCTGTATTCACAATACTGTTTACCGGTCTAGCTCTGCTGTTCGGGCTAATGTGGATAGAGGTTGCCGGCTTAAGCCCCTCTGGGCAAGCCGAGAGACTGATTAAGGCTGGACTGGAGGTCCCCGGCTTAAGAAGAAACCCACGTGTTCTGGAGGCGCTGCTAGCTAAATACATCTACCCACTGGCTGTCCTCAGCACGCTTATAGTTGTTTCAATAGTCATTGTGGCCGACCTAACCTTAGCTTATGGAGGGGGGATAGGCATACTTCTATCTATAGGCATATTGGAGCAGTACTACAATATGATAGCCTACGAAAGGGCTCTAGAGGCGTACCCGCTGCTGAAGAGGATCATAGGGGAGTCCTGATAATAATGATCGAATCTATACCCCGCCTTATTTAAAATCTAAAAATCATATTTTTAACGTTATAGCCCCAGATACATTTTGCTTAGCTCAGGATTGCTTAAAAGTTCCTTAGCACCGCCCTCATAGATAACCCTTCCACCAACTAGGAGGTATGCTTTGTCCCCGATATTAAGAGCAGCCTTAGCGTTTTGC
>JALXCO010000007.1 GCA_026990885.1 Desulfurococcales archaeon | reverse complement strand
CCTCGTTCAAAACACTCGCCCTGCCCGCAGACAACCCAGCCCCACGCTAAAGGACACTGCACTGGCGTCGGTGTATTCTGACCTGGAGGAGCTGTGGGCTGAGAACCTCCTCCATACGGCGTGGGTTGGGTTCCTCCAGAGCCTCCGGAGCCTTGCCTCCCTAGAGAGGGTGCATATCCGGATCCCCCTGCATAGCCGTTTGACGGGATCAGTGAATGCTCAACTCTGCCTGAGTACCAGCTAGTTACGTATGCATCCTGGCCGTTGGCTTCTATAGCTCCCCCGTTAAAGCTGATCTGTCTAGCCAGAATAATTACTGATCCACCACCACTACCGCCCCATGCACCATAGCTACTGTATCTATCACCACCTCTAGCCGCGTACCAAGCCACAGTTATTCTGCCACCACCATTTATAACGATCCTGTCCGCAACTATAACTTGCGCTGGTGATCTAGGAAGGCCTACATCAGGATCGTATGATAGAGCTAGAGTGGAGGAAACCTCTAGGTATCTGTATATGGATACCCTCTCAAAGATCTGGAGTGGTGAATCAACAACAAGAGATCTAGCGGAGGACTCAACAATCAAGCCGATAACCTCATCGAAATACGAGCTGTTAACCATACCATGCATGAGAGCCCTGACCTCGTCGCCCGTATAGATCGATAAAGTAGCTAGAGCCCTGCTAGAGTTAAGCCTAGACATGCTTGAGAAAAGCTCGATCGACTCGAAAGAATCCAGACCCCAGCTCCTGAGAACGGGACCCCACCTAGACGAATCCCAAGACTCTGGTGATCCAGCCCAAAGATCTAGCGCCATACCCGTGTAGCCATGGATAACCAGACCCCTAACTATAGACGCCATCAAATCCAGGCTCGAATAGTTAATTATCGATAAAACCCTACCAATGCTAAGGTTAGACAGCACTGAGGCTGTGAAGCCGCTTGAGGGACCCCAGGAGTATATGGCCTGAACCCACACATCACGATCCCAAGAGCTCGGCGAGTTCTCTATATATGCAGAAACCCTGCTAGACGATATATAGCCCCTCTCAACTGCTAGAGGAGCTAAATGAACAAAGAACAGAGCCCCAGAATCATATCTCAAGCCGCCTATATACTCTGCGGAGACTCTAGCTATGAGATCTACCGGATCGCCGTTCTGCCCGTTGGAGGCCACAGGATCATATGTGTGGAGAACACCACTCTCACTAAGCAAACCAACAACCGCACGGCCAGAGGAAACCTCGGTAGCTAACCAGCCCTCGAGAACAGGTGTCTGGACACCAGGCATCAGGACAGGTAGATCGCCACTGGTATTCATGTAGAGAACATGGGTAGAGTTATAAACAACCAAGGCAACTATCTTGAGCGGAGCATTGGACGAGGCATAGATAACTGAGCCCGAATCCCTAAACCAAACCCTCTCCTCAGCCCTTTTAACCTCAGCAGCAACGCTAGATACAAGATCCCTTTTACCGCTGTTGAAGTTATCTATAAAGCTCTGGAAAGCTGCAACTGTAGCCAGGAAAATAAGCGACATTAATATAGAGCCATATATACTCGAATCCCCCCTAGACAATCTAAACCTGAATCTACACCTAACCACCGAAGCCCCACACAATCTCCTCATCCACAACCACCCCGATCGGAGGCCTTAAAGAGGATTCAACAACAATAAAGCCTCCCGGCTTAACCACCCTATTAACTGGGACTGCGCTCCCGTCGTATGATATAAGCAGATCTATATAGACATCCTGCGACCCGTAGTTATAGATCAAGACAACAGTGGAGCTTAAATTCCTGAAGAAGTAAACACTAATCTTCGGATTAACCACGCCTCCAGTATCGATCCTGAGATCCAGCGAGTCACCAGCCATAGAGACCCTCTCGAGAATGATCCCGCCTACAGGAACCATTATAGACAGCATGATCAAGCTGACAATAACATTGCTTATACCCCTCAACATACATGCACCCCAAGAAATACGAATACCATAGATAAGGATCACACACCAACCCGAAACTACGGCGAGGGATGTGGAAAAGAAGCTATTTTTACCCAGAAACAATATAAATATACAATAGCGTAAAGACGCTATATATATAAGCCTCCAACCAATATTTGGTTTGTGGTGATTAAAAACGCCTGAAGCATTCATATTAATAAATACCGAGGTAGGTGGAGAAACAGAGGTGCTGAACAGCCTAAAAAACGTTGAGGGTGTTGTCGAGGCATATATTGTTTACGGCGTATACGATCTAGTAGCCAAGATAAGGGCAAACAGCATCGAGGAGCTGAAGGAGGTTGTAACAGCTAAAATCAGGAAAATGCCCAAGGTGAAATCAACACTAACAATGATCGTTGTTGAATCACAGCCGAAATAGCATCTGATCTACAGCATCTACCCAGCGAAGCCCCCTACAAAAACATAAGCAACAGAAATATAACCACTAGAAAAACCACAAAAATAAATACACCGAGCAGAACCCCGGAGAAGCTATTGCTCCTAAAAACAATAGGGAGGGGGCCAACAAGAAACAAACCAAAAGTTTTGGTCTCAGTAGCCGAGCTCGTTCTCCTAGAAACCAATCCAATCAAAATAAGTATAATCCCCAAAACAGCAATAATAAGACCTAAAACAGCAACAGCAACTGACCCATGCATATGCATGCGCCCCCCAAACTATCTCTAAAGAAATATTATGTCTATGGAAATATAGCGATAAACGCTTAATTTACCCTAATCATATTATATAACAATATTATTTTAGGTGATTACGTGCCTATAGAAAAGAGATTCGT
>JALXCO010000006.1 GCA_026990885.1 Desulfurococcales archaeon | reverse complement strand
CCGATCCCCAAGAACCCCAGAGCGCGCATCGAACACAGCCTCGCTCGGGGTCGGGTTATACACCCTCACAACATACCCAGACCCACGCTCCCTCTCAACAGGCTTCAGCGCGGAAATCATTAGGGGGGGATCCACCTCAACAAGCCTGAGCTCTGCGGGGGTCCCCCCACGATCCTTTCCCCCGCCAGCCAGCCCGGGATCGTGGAAGGCTATAGGCGGGTTGATAATCGAGTCCACACGCCTGATGAAATCGAAGCTCCCCCACTCATCCTCGGTGAAGGGTACAATAGTTAATCTATACGCCATATCCCTATAGAGATCCTGAGCCCCAGGAGTCTCGAGAGGCGGGCCAGCATGCCCCCTTCTGGTTTGGAGGTCCCCCCTAGACAGGCTCCCAACAGATCTCAGAAGGGTAACCTCAACATAGTCATCGTAGACAAAAAGCTCCCGTAGCCCGCGGGCAACAACTATGAAGCCCCCGCCCCTCCCCCTGAGAGCGAACCAGTACTGGAACACTGCGTTCCTGGGCTCTAGCTCGAGCTCCGAGTCCCGATACTCCTCTGGGGGGCTATACTTATCTATCATATACGCCAGATCCCTATATACCTCGAGGTCCCCCCTCACGATCCTTAACCTAGCAACATGGTCCCTAGCCACGTTCCTGAAGGATATATATAGGTCGAGAACCGGGACCCCGCTATAGATCGAGAAGACGGCCTCACCACGATCAATCCTAGCCCCACCAGGCTTCGAGCCCTCCCCAGCATCTATCTTGGCTCTCAGCGACGCCTTTAGGGGTCCCCTAGCCTTGGGTTCTGGATCCCTGAACCTATAGAGATCAACACTTCCAGGGACCTCAAGCTCATAGCTGTAGACATCGCCCCTATCAACGAAATCAACTATCCCCTCTATAGATAGTTCAGCACCGCTAAGCCTATCTCTAACAACGGCCCTCCCAGAGCTATCTATATGGAGCGCAATCCTCCCGCCCTCCAGCTCTCCATCGCCAACCCTCACGGGGTCCCCGTGGCTGTCGGGTTCCTCTCTAGATAGCCTGTGTATGGCTAGAGCCATTGGGGGGACCTCGGCAACATATATATACTTCTCGAAACCGAGCGGGTGGGTCTCCTCTACCCTCTGTAGGGGGATCCTTGATCCCCCAACATCAACAGATCTATAGCCGGAGGACACCACGCCTCTAGGATCGGTTAGCTCGACAACAGCCTTAACCCTGTAGGGTGAGGGGTTGAACACCAGAACCTCCCCCTCGGAGGGCCTCATGGATCTATAGAGCTCAGCCATGTAGTGGTAGATCATCTGTCTAGAGGCCTCGATAACCTCTCCAAGCTCGGCCTCGACATTGAGGGCTACGTGGTCGGTTACGGTTCCGCATATGGAGTCGTGGAACTGTGTTCTTATGAGCTTGATCCATAGATCCCTGAAGACCTCCCAGCCAAAGTATAGACCGCTCAAACCCATGAAGACGGATAGTGGCTCGAGGTACCTCTGAACAAGCCTCTCCGCGGTGAAGTTCAGCTGCTTGATCCTAACCCTTGTTGAGGGGACCCCCCACAGTATGTAGTGGTATCTGGGGCACCTCAGCTCCCCGCTATAGGTGTTTAGCTTATCCCTAGCCCCGCCGGGATCTAGATCCTGGAACCCCTTAAGGCCGAAAGATACGGAATCGACGCCCCCCTCCCTGATCCCTTTAACTATATTGTCTAGATTATCTATGAGGTCCCTCCTGGGCATGTACTGGTCGCAGCCTATGGGGAAGGGTATGATCCCGAGCCTATAGCTTTCGGCAAGATCCTCAGCAAGCCTTCTAGAGTCCTCAACAGCCTTACCGGGATCGATACCCGTGTCCTCGCGATTATAGAAGCTGAGGCTATAGGCCTGGTAGCCATCTATAGATAGGGCCGACCACTCCCTATACAGCTGGTATATATCCTCCAGCCCGATCCCTATCCCGCCGCAGTAGCCCCTAACAAGCAGGAAGGCAACAACCTCCGATCCGTCGGGGGACCTCCAGATGAAGTCAGCGCCGAACTCCCTCGAGTCCCAGCAGTAGCCCCTCTGAAACATGTATGTCTTTATCCCGGCACCCCTAAGGATCTGGGGGATCTGGGGCTGATGCCCAAAGCTGTCCGGCAGGTAGCCAACCCTCAAGACACCGCCTAGGGACTCGGATAGTATTATCCCTAGAGCGAGATTCCTAACTATAGACTCCCCATTAACCAGGTAGGTGTCGGGCTGGGCAACCCACGGACCTATCTCCAGCCTGCCCTCCCTAACCAGCCTAGAGACCCTACCCCTATACTCCGGGTGGGCCTCAAGGAAATCCAGCAGGGGCATGATCTGCCCATCAAACGTGAACACCGGTATCCTCCCGGATTCGAGGCTCTCTATAAGCTTCCTAACCTCCCTGAAGAGATAGTATCTGAGCTCGCTTCTAGATAGATACCACTGAATATCCCAGTGGCTATGCAGAAATAGATGGACACCCCTACCCAAAACAGCTCTCCATATAGAATGGTATCCCCAAGAAACAATATATTAAAAAACCCCAACATATTTAAAAAATTAAAACAGGAAAATACAGGATATAACAATCAAGACCTCCAAGCAGACCTTAGAACCCTGAGTATGTTCCCGCCAATAACCTTGGCTATCTCCTGGTCGCTGTAGCCGTTCTTTACCAGCCACCTAACTATGTTTGGGAACTGCGAGGGGTTCTCCAGCCCATCAACAAACTCCACTCTTGGGTACTCTGGCAACCCCTCCTCTGCTGCGGCCCTTATAGCTAGGTAGTCCCTGAAAACCCTG
>JALXCO010000005.1 GCA_026990885.1 Desulfurococcales archaeon | reverse complement strand
TGGCCTCCCGTATATTGTTCCAGCAACCCTAGGCCTTGGATGGTATAGTTTCGCTGCGTCGTATCTTTTGGCTAGCTACGGCTATGAGGCCTCGATCTATGGGCTGTTCATAAACTACTTCAGGGAGACCTCATCGTTTGTTGCTGTCCCGCTTATCTATAGGCTTCTTAAGGGCCGTTCTCTCTCAATAGTTAGCTATGGCGGTGCAACAACCATGGATAATACTCTACCTATATACCTCTCTATCCTCGGCCCCAGATCATCTATAGCCGCTGTCGGCCACGGCATCATCCTAACTATAGCCACGCCCTTCGCCATGTCTATCTCCACATCGATCTATATGGGATAGGCATCTTTATTGAGGAGCCAACATAAATATACTTGGTGTGTGGCGAATGGATATTATAGATAACCTGGTTAGGGATCACGAGATCATTTTAGAGGCCCTTAAGCTCCTAGACAGATCCGTACCACTACTCCAGCAGGGAAAGCTGGAGCCCGCAACAGTGGAGAGGCTCATAACCTTCCTCAGGAGGTTTGCCGACGAGTGCCACCACGGCAAGGAGGAGCTCTGCCTCTTCCCGGTTATGGAGAGGTATAGAGTACCATTCAACGGCGGCCCAATAGGGGTTATGACATGTGAGCATGGGATGGGCAGGTATCTGCTCAGGAATGCCCGCGAGTCTCTCGCGAGATTCGTGTCTGGCGATTCGGGGGCTCTAGACGACTTTAGGTATTATGTATCCATGTATAGGCACCTGCTGGAGGCCCATATAGATAAGGAGAACAACGTTCTCTTCGCCATGGCCAGATCTATGGAGGTGCCCGGAGGCTACATTGAGAAGGCTCGGAATATAGAGAGGGATCTAGATAGGGAGAAGTTGATAGAGGAGTTCAACAGGATCAAGGCAGAAATAGAGAATGTGAGCTAGCGGACATCGAGTATATCTAGCCGTAGGTTTCTGCCTATTTATTTTATTATTTGTTTTGAATATTATATCATACCCACCAACACAAGGTGCGCCCTAGATAGCTTTGGTGTGGAACAGTTCTTACGGCGCAAGGATGCTGTTGAAACCCAGCAATACGCCTATGGAGAACATTATCCCCGAGCTATGCCCTATTCTCGATAGCTCCTCTACAGATCCATACACCCTATCCACGGGCTCTCTACCCGCTAGATGTCTAGCTAGAGAGAGCACCAGCTGGATCTCCTCATCGTACAGATCTAGACTCAATGAAGCCTTAAGCATCGCGCATGAAACAGTGTGGGTTCTTCTGCACAGCTCCACCAAATCCTCAGCGTATCTATCTCTATCCTCTCCATATAGCGCTTTCACCGATAGATACCCCATAGCTATATCGTCCCCCTCCGGGGTGTATCCATACCCCCTCCCCACCAGATTCTTTATGGTGCTCCAGCAATCCCTGGAGAGACACCCCCTATATAGCTTCACGATTTCCTCCCCACCTATCATGCTCTCGCCTTGGTGGAGGAGCAGTGTGTACTTCAGGATCCTCTCCAGAAGATCTCTACACCTCCCCCCTCCACAGCCAGCGTTCTCCCCCAGGGCTTCTCTAGCCAGCTCTATCTCCCGCCTCATATCATAGATCGATGCATCCTCCAGAGAAAGGAAAGCCACAACATCTCTCCCATCGCCTTCTCCACACGCAGAGATCCTTAGGCTACGGCCCACAGGCTCCACACACAATGTAGCTACATCTGCACCGTATTCTCTTAGCCTACCCAATAGATCCCTAAACACCTCCTCCGAACCTAAGGTTATCGTGTATGGCGATCTCCTGCTCTGGGCGAGGGTAACCACCTCTCCCCCGGGCTCAAGCTGAATGTTCACCGATCTATCGTGGATAGATAAGATTCTGAAGCGCGATCCAGGCCTACCAAGGATCTCTAGAACCCTATACCCGATCCACAGCACCCTGAAAGCCATGCTAGAGACCGTAGTGCTCAGCGTAGGCCCTCAGTATGTTCTTGAACAGGTCTATGGGGAACGAAACTATCCCTGCACCGATCTGGCCAACACCGGGGTTCCTATGGGCTATACCGGTATTGATCGTCGGCTCAATACCTGTTCTAACAACCTTCCTCACATCCACGCCTGTAGGTGTTCCCTTAAACCCGAGGTAGGGGATCGTGAAGTAGCGGTGGGTGGTGTAGGTTATACTATACATATTCTCGGTGTTCCTCACAGCAAACTCAACACTCCCCCCAACCCAGCTAACTACGGCTGGTGCAGCGGCCATAGCGAACCCCCCGAACCCGGCGGTCTCGGTTATCGAGCTATCCCCGATATCGGGGTTGGCGTCCTCCTGACTGTAGCCCGGGAAGAACACCCCCTTAGGCACTCTAGCCCTTGCGGTGAACCATCTGTCGCCCAGCCCGCTAACCCACGCCCCGGCGTCTGTGCCGTTTCTGGACAGAACCGTTACTATGGTCGAGTACTTTATACCGTGGGCGGATAGAGCCATAACCTTCGCTGCAGCCATTGCGAAGTTCAGGAAGAAGAAGGTGTTCCCCTTAATGAATCTAAGCACCTCCAAAGCCTTATCCCTTGGCGCGTCTCCCTCGGCTAGAAGTATAGAGATCGTGTTCAGGAAAATCGATGTCGCGGCAACATGCCTGTTGTGGCACTCATCACCCATGTGGAGGGCCTGGGAGATTATCGCCTTGAGATCTATATACTCCTCCCTAGCCGACTGGTCAACGGCTATCTTGAGGACCTCGAATAGCGTTGAGGACATCCACCTCAACCGATCAATAACCTCACGGCTGTAGGCACCATACCTAAGAACCCTCCCGATACCCTCATT
>JALXCO010000004.1 GCA_026990885.1 Desulfurococcales archaeon | reverse complement strand
CTTGAGATGAATAGGAGCATCGCTATACCAATAATGAGCGGCGGTATGAGCATTGGTAGATACACCAGCGACTCTATAACGGGCTTGAATCTAACCCTATACCTGGTTAAGGCGAAAGCCAGCATGAAACCCAGCGCAACAGACAGCATTGATGAGACGACAGCAATCACTATCGAGTTCACCAGTGCTGTGACAACTGTCTGGTCTCTAAACATGTCCTCGTACCATTTAAGCGTGAACCCGAGGGGTGGGAAGCCGAATAGCCCCTTGGTGATGCTGAATGAGTAGAGTATGATCACTACAGACGGTAGATAGAGAAATACAAATATCAGGGCTACAGCCAGCTTAAAGATATAGTCCTTCAGACTCATATAACGAACACCCTTGTTGTGAGGTATCTCCTGAATACAATCAGTATAGATAGAACGATCATTATCATGAGGACCGCAAGCGCGGAGCCGAATGGCCAATCGATCGTTTGCTTGAACTGCCTCTCGACAATGTTTCCAAGCATTATATCGCCCGGACCACCCAGGAGCGCTGGCGTGACGAAGGATCCGAATACCAGGACGAACACTATGATGGATCCAGCTATCACGCCAGGCTTGGTTAGTGGAAGCAGAATATTGGTGAATATCTTTAGGGGCCCCGCGCCAAGATCGCTGGCTGCATCGATATAGGACTTCTCGACATTCCTCATAGATGAGTATATAGCTAGAAACATTAGCGGCGAGTACACATGTACGAAGCCTATTATGACGGCTATTGGTGTATATAGAATCTCTATAAACATCCACTCCAGACCCAGAAACGACAATACACCATCGATGAAGCCCTCACCCCTTAAGAGTACTATCCAACCATACATTCTGGCTAGAAAACCAGCCCAGTAGGGGACTATCACAAGCAGGACATAGAGGTCCCTCTTCTCTTTCGGAACCTTGAACCAGATGTAGTATGCTAGAGGATACATTATGATGAAGCTAAGGATCGTTGCAGCGACACTGTAGCCCAGGGTTCTCAGCAGGGTTGAGAAATAGATCGGCTTAAAGAACCTCATATAGTTCTCTAGAGTGAACTCCGGAACCACTACAAGCCCTTCAAGCCTATAGAAGCTATACGGGATCAAAGTAAAGAACGAGGGAACAATCATGAACACGACTAGGAAAGCCACAGGTATAGATATAAACACGTATTTCCATAGGCTCCTATCGCCGGAACCCGTCCCGCTATCTTTTTCACCACTGGCTAAGGATCCTCACCCTGTCAGGTCTATAGAGAACCTTCACCCTTGCTCTACGCTCGATCCAGAAAGCCTCCCCCTTAGGTAGCCTAACCCTCAACTCGCCGGAGCCTGTATCGATATAGCAGTCCACGAAGCTACCCATAAATATATAGTCCCTTACCATCCCGTCTATATGCCTGTATCCCTCAGGGACCTCGCTTCTTGATAGGGCTAGCTCCTCGGGTCTTATAGCTATAATTATGTTTGAGCCTACATCTATATCTTTACCGGATCTATCCACCCTGATCGAGAATCCACGATCCGTTTCAATAGTTATGGAATCCCTATCCATATCCCTAACAACCCCCTTAAGGATGTTGGCCTCACCAATAAAGTCTGCGACAAAGCCCGATGAGGGATTCTCATATATCTCCTCCGGGGTCCCCACCTGCAGTATTTTACCTCTATTCATAACCACTATGATATCGGCCATGCTCATAGCCTCCTCCTGGTCGTGGGTAACGTGTATGAATGTGGATCCGAGCTTCCTCTGGAGATCTTTAAGCTCCCTCTGCATCCTTCTCCTAAGCTTAAGATCCAGCTGGCCCAACGGCTCATCGAGAAGAAGAACAGGAGGCTCATTGACGAGAGCCCTAGCCAGCGCCACCCTCTGTTGTTCTCCACCGCTGAGCTGTGTAGGATACTTATCTATGTGGGAACCCATATTAACCAGGTCTAGAGCCCACTTAACCTTCCTAGCTATCTCATCCCTAGAATACCCCTTCATCCTGAGGCCAAAGGCTACGTTATCGAAAACAGTCATGTGTGGGAATAGAGCGTAGTTCTGGAACACCGTATTAACGTTCCTCTTATATGGCGGCTTGTTGGTTACGTCCTCACCCTCAAGATACACTCTACCGCTGTCCGGCTTCTCAAACCCAGCTATAATCTTCAGTAGCGTGCTCTTACCGGCGCCGCTGGGCCCCAAGATAACTATGAATTTACCCTTCTCTATCGAGAGGGATACTCTATCTAGCGCTATGTGGTCCCTGAACCTCTTACTCACGTTATCGACAACAACGCTGTAGCTTGATGGATTCAATGAATCACCTATGATTTATAAGTTTCTTGAGGGGTTTAAGAGCGTTAGCTAGAAAAAGCTTAATTATTCCACGATCCACAATCTATAGCCTTATAATCTTCATGAGGTCCCCATACTTCTCCTCAAACTCCCTTATCGTTTTCTTCGTAACCTCATATATCCTGATCAGCTCATCAACAGGGCTCGGGTGATCATCAACCCTCAAATTATGCTCCCACCTAGGATTATGCTTCGAGACAACAAGCAGCGCAGCCGACTGCTTACCACGCTTATCCCCACCAGCCTCCTCACCCGACTTAATAGCCCTCAGCAGCCTCAGCGGGAACTCAACATCCTCCAACTCCCTATAAGCCGAAGCCACAGCCTCAACAACCTCCTTACCGGCGAGCATGTTTCCCGCAACCACAAACGAGTCACCAACTATATGGCCGGCCCACTCAACACAGTTCTTTCCTGTGAATGCGTAGCTGGATGTATTGTCTATTCCCGCAACCTGCCTATACTCCCTGTGC
>JALXCO010000003.1 GCA_026990885.1 Desulfurococcales archaeon | reverse complement strand
GAATTCTTCTACAGAAACAAGGAGCTAGCCGGCTTCGCAAATCCAGCTAGGGCGCTGTATCAGGCTGTCAGAGAGTTTGTGGAGAACTCCCTCGATGCTACAGACGCCCATGGTATTTTACCCAATATCAAGGTAATGATCGATAGAGACCAAGAGAAGGAGAACGTATATACGATAACTGTTGAAGACAACGGGATAGGTATACCGCCCCACTACGTTCCACAGGCTTTCGGGCAGGTTCTGTTTAGCAGCAAGTACATTCTTAGACAGACAAGGGGGATGTTTGGTTTAGGAGCCAAGATGGTTGTCCTATACGGCCAGATAACTGTGGGCAGGCCTGTCGAGATCTATACGAGCCCCATAAAGTCCTCGAGGATCTACTACTTCAAGATGCTTATAGATATAAGGAACAACACACCCAACGTGCTTGAGAGGTCCTCGTGGCACAAGGAGTCGAACTGGCATGGTACAAGGGTTAAGGTCTCGCTCCTGGGTGACTGGTCGAGATCTAAATCAAGAATAGTTGAATATATCAGGAGGACCGCGCTCATAGCTCCATACGCAACGATACTTTTTAGGGATCCCGACGGAAACACATATATATTTAGGAGGGTAACCGACAAGATCCCGCCTCCCCCAAAAGAGGTTAAGCCACACCCCCATGGAGTAGATCTTGAGATGCTCAGATTTATAGTGTCTATCAGTAAGGCTAAGACGGTGAAGGAGCTTCTAATGAAGGAGTTTCAGGGTGTTGGAAGCGTAACTGCCGAGCGCATACTCGAGCAGGCCGGTATAGATCCTAGGCGCAGCCCTAAGAAGCTCACGAGATCGGATCTGGTGAAGCTGGCCGACACCCTTAAAACATTTAGCGGTTTCAGGAGGCCTTCAGCGGATCATCTAAGCCCTATAGGAAGCGATCTAATAGAGCTAGGGCTAAAGACAATGTTTAACTCATCATTCGTAAAGGCGATCACACGGAAACCCACAGCCTACGAGGGCCACGCAGTTATAGTTGAGGTTGGAGTTGCCTTTGGAGGGAAAATAAAGCCCGCTAAAGATCCGAATGACATACTCCTCCTAAGATTCGCAAATAAGATTCCACTCCTCTACGACGAGAGAACAGATGTAGCCTTCAAAGTGGTTTCAGGGATAGACTGGAAGGAGTACAGCGTGGACTTCCCGAGCCAGATAGCTGTTCTGGTACATGTGTGCAGTACCAAGATACCCTATAAGGGGGTTGGGAAGGAGAGCGTCGCCGACGTCCCGGAGATTGAGGCCGAGATCAGGAGGGGCTTGAGGGAGATTCTGAGATCCCTAAGAACATACATCCACCAGGTCAGAAGGGCCGAGGAGATAAAGAGGAGGGCATATACATTGATAAAGTATATACCTGAAATCTCTAGAGGCCTAGCAATAATAGGGTATGACGGCAACCCGAGTAAAGGTATAGAGATCCTGGAATCCAAACTGTTTGAGCTGGTGAAGAGGAAGGTAAATGTTAAGGGTATAAGAAGCGTGAGGGATGTTGTGGTAGAAATAGAGTAGATCCCGGGGGTGGATGGCATGGCGGAGTTCACGTCTAAAGTAGATATAGACGCTAGGAAGAAGGCGGGTAATATACTTAGAAGCAAGTTTGTTGAGGTAATGAACAGTATTTTAAATGGCAAGGAGCCTGTGCTTGTTATCCCTAAGAGGACGCTCTCAAACACAATATATGATCGGGACAGGAAGCTCCTGCTTATAGGGGAGGATGTGTTTGAGAGGAGATTCCTCGACTCCCATGAGGCAAGGAGATTCATGCAGACGATACTGATGGCGTCTATAATCTATCAAGCCCTAGTCAATAACGAGTACCCAACTATAAGAGACCTATACTATAGGGGTAAGCACACAATCAAGTACAGGGACTATAGGGGTAGAATTAGGGAGGAAAACACATGGGACGAGCAGTCGGAGAGCGACTCGGTTCTGCGGGATATAGAGGTGTACACCAATCTCCTTAGGGAGGAGATGCTGATCCTCTCAAAGGAAAAGGGGAAGGTAGTTGGTGATATGAGGATAAAGAGCGGCGACGACATAATAGATCTGAGCAAGATGGGGCATGGAGCATACGCCATAGAGTCCACACCAGATCTGATAGAGTTCAAGGACGTCAATGCAGAGTTCGTGCTGGTTATAGAGAAGGACGCCGTTTTCCAGCAGCTCCATAGAGCCGGCTTCTGGAAGAAATATAAGGCTCTACTCATCACGAGCGCTGGGCAGCCGGATAGGGCTACAAGGAGATTCGTTAGAAGGCTTAGCGAGGAGCTTAAATTACCAGTGTATATTCTAACAGACAGTATACCCGGTAGCGAGATTATACTTGTTGAGAACAAGCTAACCCACGGCATAGAGGCTGGGGCTATTGGGGATATACTGGATCCATACTTCACAGGCTGTAGCGACAGGGAGTGGGCAGCGGCCCCTATTAGGGCTCTAGCGATGAACGGGGACTCGCTGTATTGGAGCGATGTGTCATATGTCTATAGGCACTGGATAGAGGATGAGATACTCAGGATATATCTAGATGGGTACGGATATGTCGAGGTTACCAAGGGCCACAGCCTATTTAGATATAGAAGCGGCACTCTTGAGGTTGCTGCAGCAAAGGATATTGGTGTAGGGGACCATGTACTTGTGGCTAGAACTATACCCAAAATACCCATCAGCAGCCTCTGGAGAATGTTTTCCAGCATCCCAACCCTAAGAGACCAGCTAGAAGACCTGTGTAGAGACGGATATATAGGTGCAGATAGCGATACAGCTAGAGCGGGATGCATCTCCAGGGTTTTTGAGGCCGTAAGCAC
>JALXCO010000002.1 GCA_026990885.1 Desulfurococcales archaeon | reverse complement strand
AAGCCTCTACCGGCTAGCTCTATCAAGCATGTTCACCCCTGGATACCTTCCGTGTATATCGCCTTCGCTAAACACGGTCTCCCCACCCACAATAGTTCTGTAGACCGTAGCGCTAAGTCTGAATCCATTCAGCGGTGTATGAACGGTTTTTGAGAACCTGGTCATGTATCTCCACTCATCGAACTTGATTATAGTGATGTTCGCTCTGTAGCCGGGCTTCAGAACACCCACCCCATCAAGCCCCAGAATCCTGGCCGGGTTAAGCGATACCAGCTCGAGGGCTCTGCGGAACGATATGATTCCTCTATACGCTAGCGTATATATGAATGGTACCGTGAAGGAGACGGCAGCGATGCCTGGAGGGCAGTGGTCGTATGGCTGCATCTTCTCTTTCAGGGTGTGTGGTGCGTGATCGCTGGCTACACAGCTTACCTTATCTAGGGCTTTCCACAGAAGGGATCTTTCGACAGGCCCCCTGAACGGTGGATTAACCTTATCCATACACCCCGACTCGGTATCGAGGAGGAGGTGGTGCGGCGTCACATCGGTTGTGAACCCCTGGCTTAAGGCCCTGAGGATGGCTGTGTAGGATGTTATGTGGGTTACATGGATCCTTCCCCTAGCCATATATAGCGGGGCCAGCTCCATCCATGTGGAGGCTACCCTTATAGATCTCTGCACAGCAAGCGCTTTAGGGCTCTCTGAATGGAGAATCTTTAGCTTGCTAGATCTATAAACACGCTGGATAACATCGCTGTTTTCCTCCTCCAGATCCTCAGGGTAGATCTTGAATCCAGCAACAGGCTTATTCTCTATAGCTTCAACATGCTCTACACTCCTCGGGACCCCCGAATATATACCGTAGTCTATAAGGGATCTGCCTTCAAACTCCCTCAACCTATCATCCACACGGCTTGGGCTATCGATCTTCGGTATGGTGTTCGGCATATCGAAGAACGCGGTAACCCCACCATAGGCTGCTTCAGCGGATGCCGTCTCTATAGTCTCCTTGTAAGATAGCTGTGCACCCCTAACATGGGTGTGTATATCGATTCCCCCCGGAACTATTAGGGTTTTTCGGGGCATCTCCTCGGCTTCTCCGCAGGTTCTCGATATTTTAAGTATGGTTGATGTGTAGCTTATACACATCTCCTCGGCATCTCCGCTGGGCAGGAGGACCTTCCCCCTTATGGTTTCTACCTCTCTATGGTCTAGACCCCTCAACCATACCAGCCTCGATGAATGGTCCATCTATACATGGAAGAATCCTACCCAGGCTACAAACACCACATACGCCAAGCATGCAGTTCATCTTTACCCACCTCACATAGACAAGCGATCTTTTGGGAAGCCTAGCCACCCAATCCCTTGGAACTGAGGCCACAATCCTTGAATCGTGCTCTCTGCTGATCTCTTCTAAAGCCCTTGCATAGCTGGATTCATCCTCGACAAGCTTCACTTCGGCGGTTGCATTCCTCTTGCGTGCCTCCTCGATCAGGTATTTCAGATCGTATATCCAGTTCCTATACGCAACAAACACGTATCTATATTCATCATCGATCTCTAGGGGCCTTCCTAGAGGTCCCTTAACGAGAACATAGCTCTTACCCTGGGTTAAGGCTTTATAGAGCCTCTCCGACTCGATATATAGTTCAAGAACGCCATCCCCTGATCCACCAACGCTAAGGGGGACCTCGCTTCTAGAGGGGAGCAGCACCGATATGAACTGCCCTGGCTTCGGCCCGATATCGGTTGCTAGCCTCACTCTATAAACCTCCCCCACACGCCCGCTTTCTATTATCTCCGCGTATCTTATGCTCAACCCTTTGCCCACCTGCCGATCCTTTGCCGCTATCCATATAGCTCGGTAAGGGCGTCTGAGCCCGTTAGCCTAGTCTCGCAGTATATGCATCTGAAAGATGGCTCTCTGGAATCTGTTTTTTCGAGGGTGAATACCGGCTGTGCCTCGGGATCATTATTGGACACACACATACTGTTCGGGCATCTAACAATACCCCTAACCATAGATGGGGGCTTCAGCCTCACCTTCTTCACAACCCTATAGTTCTTAACTATATTCAGTGTTGCTTCTGGAGCTATCAGCGTGATCATGCTCGCCTCGGAATCGCTTATGTATCTACCCTCAATCTTCAAAATGTCCTTTCTACCTATCTTCCTGCTCTCAACATTCATCACTAGAGCTATTCTATACCCCTCATCACCCTTTAGGCCTAGTATCTTCAGAACCAACAGGGATCTTCCGGCCGGGATATGATCTATAACGCTGCCATCCCTTATCCTCTTAACTATCAGCTCGCTAGCCCCACTCACCCTAAGCCACCCCAAGGACCTTTGATAACACAGCCATTCTAACGGGAACACCATATGATGCCTGCTCGAAATACCGGGCCTGCGGATATTTATCGATCCCTCTATCAACCTCATCAACCCTAGGTAGCGGGTGGAGAACTATTGAGTCCCTGCTCATCATAGAGACGAGCTCCGGATCAACCCTATAGCTCTGCCTCACCCTCCTATACTCGAGATCGTCTGGAAACCTCTCCCTCTGAACCCGGGTAACGTATAGCACGTCTAGGCTGGATATGGCGTCTCTGGGATCGCTAATCTCCACATACGGATAGTTCAGCCCATCCAGGATCTCTCTCCTAGCTCTAAGTTGAGGAGGCGATATGAGGTATACTCTTCTAGGCTTAAACCTCGTTAGGGCTCTAAGAAGGCTATTAACAACCCGCGCATATCTGAGGTCCCCCAGGACCCCGAATACTAGGTTGTCTACATATCCAAAGGTCTTCTTAACGGTGTATAGATCTAGTATCGCCTGTGTTGG
>JALXCO010000001.1 GCA_026990885.1 Desulfurococcales archaeon | reverse complement strand
ACGGGGATAGGACTGAGGCTCTTAGGAGGCTGGGTAAGTTCGTTGTTGCTGTAGATCTCAACCCGCTGTCTAGAACGGCTAGAATGGCCAACATAACTATAGTCGATAACGTTGTTAGAGCGCTGGACGTGCTGATCGGTGAGGTGGCTAAGATGCGGAGCTACAGCAGGGGTGAGCTTGAAAACATATTGAAGGCCTACAACAATAGGGAGGTCCTGGCGGAGGCTATAAGGTGTATAGCGGATAGATTGATGCATCTAGCCAGTAATCCGGAGGAGATTGAGGTGTTTGAGGACCTCTACAAAAAGCATGGGGCGCCTTCATAACCGGCCCACAGTTTCTGTGGATGCCCATATCTATTGTGGTGTGGGTCTCCTTGATCTGTTTAGCCCCGCCATAGATCTAGATGGTGCCAAAGCATAGATGAAGCGCCCGGAGGAAACCTCTCCATGGCCTGTGGATGCGTGGGAGAGCTACATTGGCTTCTGCTGGAACCTGCCCCAGAGGTATCTGGGTATGCCCAGCACCTCCTCTATAAGCCACTCCCTATAGCTCTTGTCCTCGAATAATTCTGCTAGATCCCTTATCCCGGTAACTACTCTGGCCACACCATATATGTTTTTACCCGTGAACAGATGCTTTTTAGCCTCTATAAGATCGGTTACCGAGCCATATCTCCAGCTTCTGTAGCCCTTAACCCTCCCGCTATCATCTATCCAGAATCCGTATCCGCCGCTAAGTTGCTTCTTGATGAACTTGAGCGAGTCCCTAGCGTGTGCTGGGGGGCCAGTAACTATTTTCCGGTCCCTAAACACGCAGCTCCTAAACTCCACATATACCAGTCCAAGATCCCCCAGCTCGTCCCAGAAAAAGCCGTATCTGAGGGGCTCATAGCCCTCTGATTCTAGAGACCTGTATAGTCTTCTAGCGATCCTCTTGATCTCGCCCCATATATTGTCTGGCGACTCGCCACTATTGAGCCTAACCACAACCCCAACGGGGCATGTGCATTGGTGCCCGTTGCAATAGATCCTTTCTATAGAGCCCACATCCAGCCTAGGCTCTCCCGGAAAGAAGTATGACTCGCTAGGATCATCGAGGAAAAGCTTCGAGGCAACAATGAATTTAGATAGTGTTTTCTTCGATACAGCGGCGGCGACGTTTCTTTTTGGATCGACAGGATCGGGGAAAAACATAGCTGAATCCCTATATATGTTCTTGATATCCTCCATCGCATCCGAGTACCCCTCCAAATATATTTCTACAGGGACCCTCCACCTGTATGCTGCGTCCTCAACAACCCTAATGAATGATCCGTATCTGATGATTAGAAGCTCAACCAGATACCCCGAGAAGCCCCCAACCCTCACCTCAGCACCATAAACATTGGCGACCTTCATAAACCTCTTCAGCAACCTAACCTCGTCTCTAAGCGTCTCATCCATATGCCTCAAAACAAACTCTGTGTGGTAAGGGGTCCTATCCGTAGCCGTCTCAGCCTCGGAGCCCCTCGAAACCTTTAGTGCAGGAACAATATCGGCCTCAACACCATCGACGCTCACCCTGATATAGGGGTGCTCAGCATACCTAACCCCGGGGTTGAGGTCCCTGACGGCTTCTAGGGCTATAGAGATAAAGTTCTCCTTAATCCACTTTTTCCCGTATTCCTTTGGGATAAGCACGAAGACATCTAGATCTAGATCTCCCGATAAAGCCGTTCCCTTAGCGAAAGATCCCTGAAGGGTTATCTCGAAGCCGTAGTCTCTGAAAGCCTCCTTCAATCTCGACTCGATCAGGCTATAGACCCTCTTGCCGCGCTCGACCTCATCGCTGCTAGGCCTAAGTCTAGGCTTAACGCCCTCGATAATCTCTTTGAGCTTCTCACTCAACCAGATCAACACCCATGATATCGCTATATATAGGCCCCCTCGGGGTTAGGGTGCTTCTCTTCAGCACAACCCTAGTTACGGGGGACCACCCGAAGTCGTGGTCCCTGAACATGTTTACTACATCGATCAGCCTATCTATATTTCTAGACCCCCTAACCCTAGCCAGAGTTATGTGGGGGGTGAACTCATGCTGATCCCTATGGAAGCTCCCACCAACAAGCCCTGTATCAATTGCCCTCCTGATGGCTCTAAGCTGATCGCTACCCTCAGACACGCCAACCCAGACGACGCGGGGCCTCAGTATGCTTGGAAAGACCCCCACACCCTTGATATGCATCTTGAAGTTTCTAAACCGCTTAAGATCCTCCATAACGCCCTGGACAATAGATAGATCCGACTCGGGGAACTCGCCAAGAAACCTTAGTGTGAGGTGTATGTTCTCGTCCTCAACAGGCTTCACATCAGCCCCCGACGAGGCTATCTCGTTCTTCACCTTCACTATTCTGGAAAGGACATCGCTATCCTCGATCTCTACAGCTATAAAAGCCCTTATCATATCCCCATCCTAGAAATTAAATAATTTAAGAAGATAGATAAATATAGCTAGACACGCGCCCACGCAAAACAAGCTGTTTCCGCTATAGCTCTACCTCAACTCCTCCTCTGTCTTCCTCCTCTTAACGGCTCTATCAAACACTATCCAGTTCCTATACCACTCCTCGTTCTCCCTCTTAAGCAGCTCAAGGATCATTTTTGTGAGCTCCTTAGCCGAAACCTCCTCAACACCCTTATCAAGCAACCTGCCCTCAACAATCTTACCAATCTTCCTAGCCACATCGAGGGGGGCGCCAGACTTCATGCAGCTCACAACAACCTTCTCAACGGCGAACTCCTCTCTAGATCCGTCTCTCTTAATAACCTTCATAGCTGGGCATCCTCAAAATAGATAATCGAGTTATAATATATAAAG